>CAZTDC010000029.1:0-17586 GCA_964612165.1 uncultured Salinivenus sp. | reverse complement strand
ACCAGAATCTTGCCCACCTCGCTCCGGATGCGTTCGGCCGCATCGCGGAGAGGCTCGAGGTCGAGACGAGACTCGAAAGCGGGCGAATCGGCTGAGTCGTCGGCGTCCATAGGCGAAAGCGTTGGTTCGAAAAACGAGTCGTTATCGGGAGCGGGCCTCCCGGAAGGTCTGAATGCACCGATCTAGCTCTTCGAGTTGATCTTCCGACACGGCTTCGGCGTTCCGGATCGACGCGATGACCTGAGCCAGGGTGTCCACATCGTCCTGGGGAGCCCCGGAACGGGCCGCCACTTGCTGGACCCATTCTGAGGCAGGCGGCTCGGCCGTGACGTCGAGCCGCTCCCGAATCGAGGCCAAGAGGTAGGTCACCCGGCGCCGGGCCACCGTGTCGGCGTTGTCCCGCCGGTGCGCAAGGCGACCCAGCGTGGTCACAAAGTCAACCGTGGCATTCGCAGGAGGGTCAATCACGGGGATCACCCGCTGGCGGCGCCGGGCCTTCACGGCGAGAAAGAGCACCAGCCCCACGAGAAGTACGACGTACGCGTGCTGGAGGGCCGGGGTCGAGAGCACAAAGCGAAGGGGCGTCTGGGCCTGGCTGCGCCCCGGCTTGTAGTGGGCGTCCCACCACACCGGCTCAGCGGATGGTGGAATGTGGGAGAGGGCGGACCAGACATACGGCGCGGTCCGCTTATCCAGTGCGTGTACGTTGGTAAACGCCCGAGGTGTTGAGCTCAGCAGAAGCGTCCCCACGCCGAAGGGCTTTCGCACGAAGGAAAGAGCCGTCGAATCGGCGGCCGCGACGGTGCCCAGTACGGTGGAGGACGCCGTCCCGAGGGAGTCGAATACGTACGCGGCCGTCTCAGCGCGAACCGGTACGCCTTCCTGCGTACCCAATGAGGCCTGCGCCAACTGTAGCCGCACAGTGTCACGGCCCCCGACGCCCGGCAGCGCTGGCGGTCGGGGCTGTGTCGCCAGACCGAGGGTATCGGCCCAGGCGCCGCCAAAAGAGTGCGCGGCGACGAACACGGTGTTGCCCCGCGCCGCGTAGTCGAGAATGCGTTTCGTCTCATTCTCGTCCGGGGCAAAGCGGGCGGTCACAAACAGATACGCCCCACCGGTCGTGGTCGTGTCCTGTAGCTGGAGAAAGGGCGGATCAGCGACGGTCCGCACGGCATCCTTCCGAAACAGATCGGGCAGGGCCGCCCGCACCACCTCGCTGGCGTAGGGGCGGGCGTCGTTGGCCGCAAAGCTGTCGGACCAGTCGACGGGCGTGGGCACCCACCAGGCCCCAACCACCACCAGCACGACGGTGGCGACGAGGATCCCCACGAACGTGCGATCCTGACGGGGAATCATGCGGTGGGCTGGGGATCCTGAGTGGACGACGCGGCCGTGCGAGCGCGAGTCAGCGTGTCGCGGACCTGTTCGTAGGACGACCGGTTGAGCGGGACGTTTCCGTACCAGACCACTTCGAACAGCTCCGTGGCCCGGGCGAAGGGCTCATGGACGGGCGTGCCCCGGGTCTCCTGCACGAGTTCCCGATTCGCCTTTTGGGGGGTCCAGTCGACGAGGTTGGCCTGCACGAGGTGCTGGAGGAGGTCGAGATACCGAAAGCGAACGGCCCGCCGATAGGCGCCGTCGGCCTCGGCCGCCTCCGCCTCGGCCCGGAAGTCAAGCGTCTCCAACTCCTCACGGGTCACGGGCGCGTCGGCCGCAAGGGACGAGCGGCCTTCCACAGGAGCGGTGGGACGCATTCGAAAGAGCCACCGCGCGGCAAACAGAAACATCCCCGTCACCACAAGGATCGCCAGTCCATAAAGCACTTCCTCCGCCCATGGCACGCTTGTCGTTTGACCGAACTGATCGAAGACCCACGACCAGAACTGGTCCCACCAGGAGGTGCCGCTGCGGGACTCGTAGGTGTAATCCGAATCACCGAGGTAAGGCGCGAGCGTGGACTCCTGTGGTGTACGCACCACGACCTCCATCGTGTCGGCCTGCGGCAGGGCAGGAGCCGCTCGTCCCTCAGCACCCTTTGCCCCGCCGAGCAGAAGCATCATGAGTAGTATGGGTCGCAGTCCGTCAGTCATCGCCGGGACCCTCCTTCTCCGCGGACATCGTATCGGGCCCCTCCCCGTCGCCCTGCTGCTTCTTTCCGTCGACCATAGAAACATCCTTCCCAGATTCCTGCTCGTGCTTGCCGTCCCCATCCTCGGCAACCTCCTGTTCCAACTGCTGGACACGGGCCTCCACCCCTGCCTCCTCCTTCCGATCCTTCAGCGTAAAGGCCTGCACGGCCCCCGCCACGTACATGACCCCCGACATCAGGATCGATCCCGCCATGGCGAGAAGAAAAAGTCCCCCCAATCCCGCAAGCATCCACCCCGGCAGGGACCCAGCATTCAGATTGTGCAGCTCTCCGGAGAACACCAGCAATTGAAATGGGAGCATGAACACGGTACTAAGAAGAGTCTGCACCATGTAGATGACCAGAAAAATTCCCGCCGTATCCCAGAAGTAATTTTTGACGAGCGAGCCGGCCCGCGAAATGGACTGAAAGGCCGAATTGTCCTCGATGACTCGAAGCGGAATGGCCAGAAAGAAGTACCGAACGGTTACGAAAAGCACCCAGGCCATCCAGGCAATCGCCCCGAGACACGGAATGACCGCAATCGGCACGAGGACCATGATCGCAAGCCCGTTCAGGATCTGAAGCCCAATGACGCCCAGCACACTCGACTTCGTCACGTCCCATACGTCGTTTACGTCATAAGGCTCATCCCCTTTTTCGACGTGAAGCCGGACGACGGCGAGAGTGCCGGCAATTGCCAGTCCCGTCCCCAATACGCCCAACAGTACAGCGGCCGCAAAGCCGAGCCCCATCGCCCCCAGGAGCCCGGGCTGCGACTCGATCCCCGTCCCGCCATGCAGAAGGGCAAGCACCCCCCCACCGAAGCACCCGATGGCCAGAATGAGAGGCCCTCCTCCGAAGTAGAAAATTGCTTTCAGAAACAGACGCCAGCGCGCCCGAATCAGCTGAAAAGTGAGGTTCAGGACACCGGATACGTCCTCTGCGCTACGCAGGTCGATGGAAGCCGAAGCCATGAAGAAATGAACCGTGCATCAGAAGGAAGTGTGGGGAGTGAGCCCGCCAGTCCTACTTTGTGCGACCATCGATGTCTGTCTCCGAAAAAACGGAGAATGACGGTTGTCCCGATCAAAACTAAGCACCTCCCGGGAATCCGTGGTTACTCCATCCGGAGCGGACGAACGCCAAAGTACCAGATCACAACTGCCAGCGAGCCCCCAATTATGAGAAGGTGGCCCCAAACCGGCATCCACGTGTGGCGCGTGACAAAGCCTTCAAGGAACGCCGCCGCCAAAAAGAGGGGAACGAGTCCAATCGCAATGGTGCTTCCTTGGCGCGCAGCCCGCTTAAAGGCCTCCAGGCGCGGCAGCGTCCCCGGAAACAACAGTCCGTTTCCGAGCACAAATCCGGCCGCGCCCGCCACAATGATCGCCGAAATTTCGAGTGTGCCGTGAACGTACACGACGAGAAGCGACTTTGCAAGGAGCTCCTGCTGGGCAAACAGCGTATGGAAAGCCCCAATCATCACGCCGTTCTGGAGGAGCATGTATCCACTGCCCACCGAAGCGAAGAGCCCCATCGCAAACGTCCGAAAGGCCACGCGTACGTTGTTGAGAGCGATCCCCATGGACATGTCAAGCGCCCGTGCCTCCCTGTACACCCCCATCGGCTCCCCCTGCTGGATGTTTTCCAGGGTCATGTTGACGTAGGCATCTCCCAGGATGAGGCGTGTAAAGCCCGTGTCGTGGGTCGCCGAAAGAATCCCGATGCCCACAGCCAGGGCAAAGACGAGAACCGCCGCCAGCAACTCGCCCCGGGCCTCCCCAACGGCACGAGGGACGTCCCGCGAAAAGAACCGCCAGAGACGCCCCCGTTCCGCCCGTCGCTCCCGGTAGACCTGCTGATGCACTTCGGTCGTCAGGTCGTTCAGATACGACACCGCCTCCCCGTCGGGAAAGTGGGTGCGGGCGTACGCCAGGTCGTCGGTCAAAGCCACGTACAGATCGGCCAACTCGTCGGGGTCGGCGTCTTCTTCTCGAAGAAGCGCCTCGAACCGCTCCCACTTTTCTGCATTCTCTCGAATGAAGGCGACTTCGCGCATGCCAAACAGGAATACTGAACGAGATCGGTGCCCCAACCTATCGTAGACGGAGAAGTTTGTAAATGATGGACTGCTGCGTGCGCACTTCCGCATGAACGCCCTTCTCCTGAGCGGGATGGAATTGTTTACACCTGCCCACATCAGACGCCGACCACCGGTGTAGAAACGCGTCTCGCCGAACCGGACAAAAGGGTGGTGCAGGATCCCCATCCCATCCTGTCCCCCCCACGTAAACGTGCCCCTCATCCGACACAACTGAAGTCCACGCTGCACTCGTATGGACCGAATTCAGATTGACACTGCACAGAATGTCTCCCTCGATGTGCCCATCGCCGGGCTCGGCGACCGCCTCATCGCTGGGCTCATCGACTACGCCCTTCTCGGGGCCTATGGGATCGGGATGATGATGGTAATTGGGACCATCGGCGCCAGTGCCGAGTCGCTGCCGTTCGTCGGGACGCTTCTCGTCGTGGCCTCCCTGCCTCCACTGCTCTACTTTCTCCTCTGTGAAATCTTCCTCGACGGGCAAAGCATTGGCAAGCGCTACATGAACATCAAGGTCACGCGCCGAGACGGTACACCCGCCTCGGTTGGCAACTATCTCGTCCGGTGGCTGCTGCGTCCCATCGACATAAGCATCACAAGTGGGCTCGGGGCAATCCTTTCCATCCTCATTACCGGGACCGGCCAACGCCTCGGGGACCTCGCCGCCGGCACCACCGTCGTGAAGGTCGGAGAGCAGCAGTCGGTTCGGGACCTTACCTACGCTACGATTGACGAGAACCACACCCCCCGGTTCCCGGAGGTCGAGCACCTGAGCGACGAGGATGTAGCCACCGCAAGCGACGTCCTGAGCGTCCTCAAGTACAAACGCCGCTCCCATCGCCGCCGCGACATGGGCCGCCGCACGAAGCGAGCCCTTGAGCAAAAAATGGGCATCTCCTCTGAGCTTTCCCCCCGCGACTTCTTGAAGGCCGTGGTACAGGACTACACCCATCAGTACGGGGAAAGGTCGTCCGAATAGGGCGTCCCACTTCGCACTGCACACTGGAGACCAGAAAGGCCACTCCGGAACCTGAGCCTCACGCTTCGACCGCTTCTGCCATCCCCGCCGCAATGGCGTCAACCATCGCTTCCGGGCTCCGCTCGGGGCGCCACCGTACCACCGTCAGCTCGTCGCGGTGCGCGTAGGTCCAATGCGAGAGGAGGCGGATCTCGTGGGTCGCCCGCTTCGTGAAGTCCGACGGGGGATCGGACTCGGGATCGAAGTGTGCGCGGCACCGGTCGGTGATGCGTTGGCGTTGCTCGGTCGTGGGGGGGACGTCGCAGGATACCGCCTCCCTGAACCGCCCAAAGCGCACAAACAAGACGTCGGCCGCATCGCCAGGCCCGTCCCGGTGCACGAGGGCAGCGTTGTGCCGACGCACCGGGGCCGCCACCACTCGTTGCTTGGCGAGGATCCGCTCCAGGGGCTCCAGCGTGTCGCGAAACTCGGCGGCCTTTTCAAAATCATGATCCGCGGCGGCCTGCTCCATGCGCTCGCGAAGCCGATCGAGCACGGTCCGATCCCGTCCGGTCAAAAAGGCCCGCACGCGCTCCACCTCCTCAGCGTACGCTTCGGCGTCGTTCGTTTCGCAGGGGGCCGTGCACCGCTCCATGTCCGCATAAAGGCAGCGCTGCCCCAGATGCAGGCGCTCGTCGTCGCACTCGCGGAGGCGGAAAAACCGACTGGCCACGTCTACGACCATCTCGGCTCGGTCCACGTTGCGCACCGGCCCGTAATACTCCGCCCCGTCCTCGGCCAGGGTCCGGGTCCAGGAAATGGTTGGGTACTCGTGTGTGGTGTCGAGCCGGATGAAGGGGCGGCTGTAGTAGCGACGCTGAGCACGGTTATACCGCGGTTTTTCGGCCTTGATGAGGCGCGACTCGCGAAGAATTGCCTCCAGCTCCGTCCCCGTCGTTTCCCAATCCACCGTGCGCACCTTCTGCAGCATCTTGCGCTTGCGTCCCGTCTTCGATTCGACGGCGGTGAAGTGGGAGCGCAGGCGATCGGACAGCTGCTTGGCCTTGCCGACGTAGAGGGGCGTCCCCCGGCTGTTTTTGAGCGCGTAGACGCCGGGCTGGTCGGGAACGTCCGGCAGCACCTCCTCCCGAATCTCCTTCAGGTGGGAAGGCACTTCCCGCACCTTCTGGTACTGCCGGTGCTGAAAGGCGAGCAGAGCCTCTACGGTCTCAATCTCGTGTTCGAAGGCGAGCTGGCTCAGAAGGCGGCGCAGAACGATGCCCGTGGCCTCCGCGTCACCGAGTGCCCGGTGCCGCCCATCCACGTCAATGTCGTAAAACTGCACGAGGCGGCTCAGGCCTTTCGAATCGAGCCCCGGAAGCAGCCGCCGGGCCAGGCGCACCGTGCAGAGCGTCTCGTTGGGAAGGGCGTCTCGCCCCATCCGCTTGAGCTCCGCGTCGAGGAAGCCCTTGTCGAACGAAAGGTTGTGCGCCGTGAGAATGCCGTCGCCCAGAAAGTCGAGATAGTCAGGCATTACGTCCTCGATCGTCGGTGCCTCGAACACCATGCCCGTGGTGATACCGGTCAGCTTCGTGATGCGGCCGGGCACGGACCGCTGCGGATTGACCAGCTGCTGGAAGCGGTCGGTAATGGCCCCGTCCTCCACCTTGACGGCCCCAATCTCGATAATGCGATTCTCTTCGGCCGAGGTGCCCGTCGTCTCGGTGTCGGTGACGACAAAGGTGGCGTCATTGACGTGCATGGATGGAGGGACAGCTGCGGAAAACGTGATATGTGCAAACGATAAGGAATCCTGCACTCAAAATCTACCGGGGCTCCTGGACGACGGGCCGTGCTTAGAGGGAATGACTACCCCCTCATGACAGCAGGCGCCCCGCCCCGTTCAAACAGAAGACGGGAAGACCTGCCAGCTGAACGGACCTCCCTGCTTTTCTCGGCGGCCACTATCCCCCTTCCCTCTCTTGCACCGCGTACGTCACCACCGGCTCCTGCACTCCCTTCACGGGCCGCGGGGGCTGTTCGTCCAGTTCAATTGACGGGTCGAGCTCCTCTTTTACCGCGTCGCTAATAAGGATATCGACGCCGTGCTCTCGGGTGAGCTCCTCTACGCGAGAGGCGAGGTTCACGTGGCGCCCCACTACGGTAAACTCCTTCACCTCGAAACTCCCCACAATGCCCGCCACCACCGGCCCCCGATGAATCCCCACACTCAGCGACAGGTCTGGAAGATCCGGCGCATCGATCGACTCGTTGAGGGACTGGACCTGCTTCTGCATGTCGATCGCGGCTTTCACCGCGTCGGTCGACTGCCAGGGATTGTGGTGCAGTGCCCCGAACAGAACGAGAAGACCGTCGCCGATGAACTTGGAGATGAAGCCGCTGTGCTCGTCCACCGCCCGGTCCATGCGCTGGAAGTACTTGTTGAGGAGCGCCACCAGATCGGGCGCCTCCATCTTCTCGCTCATCGCCGTGAAGCCGCGCAGATCGGCAAAGAGAATGGTCACCACCCGCGTCTCGGCAATGTCGAGGGACCGTTTTTCCAGGATGTCGTCGACCACCCGGGCGGGCGCAAACCGGTTGAACGTGCGCTGGAGCTGCTCCAGCTCCCGGTTGGCATCGGAGAGGCGTCGACGAAGCGTCTGGGTCCGCCGATAGTAAAACCAAAATCCCGTTCCAAGCCCGGCTACCGCCGCGAGCGTAACAAGCGCGAGGTCGAGAACCATCAGTCGTCAAGAGGAGCCAGTGCACGAAGCCGTGCGAGCGCGTTGCTCACCCCAAGGGTCGCCACGGCGTCAATGGTTTCGGACCGAGAGAGGTCCCCTGTGTACTCCCGGACCGTCGTCTGGATGCGCCCGGCCTCGTACCGGATCGACTCACGGGCCAGTCGCAGAAGGGCCGCTTCGTGATCGGTGACGACACTGCCCCGAAGATGGTCAACGACCGCCTCGAACTCGTCCGTCGAGACGTCGCAGCACTCGCCCAAGAGCGTCCCTGCCCGTTCCTCGAGGGCAGTGGAATGCAGCCCCCGCGCCACCACCGCCAGGATGAACAGCTTGGTGCGCAGGGGCAGCGCAGTCTCACGATCGATCCATTGAGTGGCAATGTCGTTCACGACGTGGCCGACGCAGGTGCCCCGCAGTGGCCGGATCCACGGCGCGAGGGGACCGTCGATCTCTTCGTCTCGGAGCGGTGGTGCGTCGGGGGTCGCCAAACGCTGCCAGCCGTGAAGGAGGACCCGGACCGCCGGCTGGAGGAGGCCAAAATACCACTGGCTCGTCAACGTCTCTGCGTCCTCGTTGAGCGGAATGGCCAGCATCGTCGCCACCCGGTTGATGAGCGTGGAGACCCCCGCAATGCCCCCAATCTCGCGAATGGCCGTGTCGCTGTACCCGGCCCTCCGGAGCGACGCCACGGAGGCGTCCTGCTGCAGGTGCCCCTGCGAGATTTCGACGGCAAACTTGAGGGCCTCCCGCTCAGCACCCTCCTCCTCGTTGAGGTACAAATCCCCCTCAAGTTGATCGAGCTCCGTCTCCGAGAAGCCGGCCACCCGCAGGAAGGAGCGAAAGCTTCCGTAGCAAAACCGGCAGGCGTTGTCCCGCGCCACGACGAAGCAAATCTGCGAGGAGAGCTGTGCGTCCAGTGCTTCCAGCTCCGGATTCATCAGGAAGAGAAAGGGCCGGTACGCCCACGAATGCGGGGCGACGTAGGGCACCATCGCCGGAGCCAATCCTGTGCGACGCCGAAACAGCCGTTCCAGAGCCGGACTCTCATGCGGCTCCACGATCGGGTTTCGCCAGTCGTCCGCGCTTGGCAAGGTCGTGCTGATGGAAACGTCTTCGGAATCGGGAGCGCTGGAAGCAGTTGTCATCAAAGTCGGGGGACAATGCCACAGAATGAACCAGCCAACGCATCTCAACTCTCTTTTCGATGGTTCGGGATCTGTTCTGTTGGGATCCCCCCGCGAACGTTTCGAAGCGCACCGTCCCCTTCCGATCCGACGCAATCATTCCTCCGCCCGGTTCTCTTCCTCAATCTTTTGGCAAAGCGGATCGGCGTTCAGCTCCCACCAATCCATACCCGCCGTCTTCGTTACCCTCCCCGTCGACCGGCGACGCGAGGGGGGTATCGCCCGTGTCGTCGGCGAGGCGCCGCATATGTAGATAGGTACGTGTCCGCATGTAGAGTCTCGACCCGCAACAGGTAGGTAAGAGTTATCGGATGGTCACGAGGTCCTCGAACTCGGGCTCGCCCCTCAAGATCGATGGTGTAGGAGGTCTGCCCATTAAACAGAGCATCCGTGAAAACAGCCTCGCTCCCGCCGGACGCGTTTTCACCTTCAACCCCAACGGACCCTCATTTCATCGAGGATGGCCTGATTTCGAGCCCGAAAGAATTCTCACTCCCGGAACGTGGTTCCGCTGTGCCTACAGGGGAAACAAGAACGATTCCCGTTGTCCGAGTCCACAATGACATGATTGCAGGCGGAATCGCATCCCAAGATCTGCTCGATCCCCCGCCGAAAATGGTACGCGCGTTCCCGGGCGAATAGCCTTTCTGCAAGGAAAAACTACGGTTACGTCATTGCAACACTCCACTGACGGATCAAACCTCTTCACGGACATCGCAGGAGAACCGAGAGTCGTCAATGAGCCCGGTCCGTTTTCGCTTCTTCCCCGCTTGGGTCGCTCAGGCGAGTTCATCCAGCAGGAACAGGTTTTCGAGGCGCGCGACGGCGTTTGCCAGACTAACCGAGGCAATCGCCTCCAGCGTAGCCGCCCGCCCGAGGTGTTGGGTGCATTCCCGCGCGACGCGTTTGATGGGACCGAAGTCGTACCGAATTGAGGACCGAGCCAGTTCGAGAAGCGGCTCTGCTCGATCATTCACCTCCGCCCCGCCAAGATGATCGAGCGCGGTGTCAACCGCGGCCGAATCGAATGCGTACTGGTCCACGAGTACCGACTGGACGTGTGCCTCCAGGTCGTCCGCCGCAACGCCTCGGGCTACGACCCCGAGCATAAGTAGCTTCGTTTCTACGGAAAGGGGGCGCTCCGCATCCAACCACTGATCCACGAAGGTTTGCATGAGCGTCCCCACCGGCGTACCACGCAGCGAGACCACCCAGTCGGCAAGCGGGCCCTGCACGTCCGTCCGTCGGAGTACATTCTGCCCGTTTCGCCATCCCCGCGTGAGGCGGAGGAGGGGCACGGCCACACTCCGCCACGGCCGAAGGTACCAACGGTCTGCCATCTCTTCGAAGGTGTCGACTGGAATCGAGAGCATCGTCCCGATTCGATTGGACGCCAGATTAAAGACACTAATGCCGGCAATCTCCCGCACGGCCGTCGCCGAATAGCCATCCTCCAGCAACCGCTCGATCGCCTCGGACACCCTTTCACACCGTGAAAGACGCACCGCCAGCCGAAGTCCCCATTCTTCCCTTCGGGTGAACCCCTGCGCCGAGAAGTGGGTCTCTAAGTCTTCGAGGTCGGCGGGCGAGAAGTTTGACAACCGTAGGAGGGTGCGGAACGCACTATAGCAAAAGCGACAGGAGTTGTCCCGTGCGATGATGAACGAAAGAGCAGAGGAGTAGTCTGTATCGATGCACGCCAGCACCGGGTCGGACAGGAACAGAAACGGTCGGTAAAGCCACGGATGCGGCGTCACGTATGGGACAGCCCCGGAGACCATGCCGACCCGACGACGAAACTTCTGTTCGATGTCGGGGGCGGACCTCGGCTCCACAAGGGGGGTCCCCCATTCTTCCTCGGTGGGTGGGCGTGGATCGTCAAAAGCAAGATCGTCGGCCATCGACGGAAATGTGCGTAGTCAACAGCGGGGATTGAGCGAAAATGGGGTTGGAAAGAGGCGTCGCTTTCTACCAAAACCGCCCGTCCCTCAGAACCTTTCGGTTGAATGATTCCGTATTGTGGACGTACAGATGTCGCTCAGTGTTCGTGAACGCTCCAATGAACTCTCCCCAGATTGACGACGACGGAACCGTTGTGACCCTCGACCTCCACGGGGCTACGGTCGACGAGGCCATCGACCTCACGTACCGGACCCTTCGACTGGCCGAGGATCGAGGTCGAACGCGCCTCAAGCTGATCCACGGCTCCTCGACCACCGGCAGTGGCAATCCCCGGACCATAAAAAGCGCCCTTCACGACCTCCTCGACCGCGGGGAACTGGGAAGCCACGCCACGAACGTGATCCGCTCCCAAAATTCGCTCGTTCTCGCCCTCGACCTCACGGCCAACCGTGATCCAACCCCCATTCGGCTGCGCGATGTTCAGGTCTAAAGTCGGGCGCGGGGAAGCTTCGTTTAGAAACTGTTTCTGATGTCAAACGGTGCCGCGTCGGGCAAGACGGAACGATGACCACAAGACGGCCGGAAACCAAAGCAACCTCTTAAAGTCGATTTGCTCTGATCCGAAGGCGTATGACAAAGTGCGCCCGTTTCCGTACGCTCTTATCGAGTTGGAATCCTTGCGTTTTCAAGCCCCTCGCAGAACACAGGACGTCCTCTCTCCACTCGTTCACGCAAATGTTTCCCTTCCGACTTGCCGCCCATGACTCCTCATATTGGGATCACCACCTCTTGGACAGACGGCTCGCAATGCCTCGATCGGCGCTACGTTACGGCGGTGGAACAGGCGGGCGGGCTGCCTCTTCCCCTCCCGATGCTCGAGACCGACAACACCCGCGCCAGTATCGGCAGTCTGCTCGACGGTCTCGTGGTCATTGGCGGCCCGGCCGTTACCGACGGGCTCGTGGGCTCGGTGCCTGAGAACTTGAACGAAATCGAGCCGGAGCGGGACGCCTCCGATCGAGCATGGTTGGATCTATGCTGGGACGCCGGGCTCCCCATCCTGGGCATCTGCTACGGGATGCAACTGCTCAACGCCCGGGCCGGCGGCACCATCTACGGGGACGTGGAAGCCCAGCACGACGGCGCCCTCACCCACAGCCAAAAACGAGGCGCTACGACCCATCCCGTTCACATTGACTCATCCTCTCAACTTCACGACCTGCTGGGTGTAGACGAGGTAACGGTAAACACACGCCACCTTCAGGCCATTGCGTCGGTCGGAAACGGGTTCTCGGTCGCCGCGACGGCTCCAGATGGAGTGATCGAAGCCATCGAACACGAGAACGGCAGGATTTTTGGCGTCCAATTTCATCCCGAGCGAATGGGAGATCCCCTGCACCTGTTATTTCGTGCGCTTGTGAGCACCGCCGCGCGTTCAGCCGCCCCAACTTCCCCATAAGCCCTCCCTCTCCCGGCCCCCTCATCATGAAGCGCCTCCGCCAACTCCTGTCCAACGTCTCGCCGCCCGTCGAGGCGTTAAACCTTTTCCGCTCTTTGAACACCCGGGTGGCGTCCGCCCTGATCGGGAGTCTTCTTGTCCTGTTCCTCCTCACATCGACCCTCGGGAGCGCGACCCTGGGGAAACAGATGATGGTTCGAGTAAGCGACGCGGCGCGCTCGCTTCACTCAATGGTTGTAACGACGGACACGACGAGTTGGACCTCTCCCTCTCTTCCGTCCTCTCCGGTCCTTCGCAACCTTTCTTCTCATCCGTCCAACAAACTAAACCCGTACCTGAATCCCGGTACCCAAACCTCTTCGGTGGCCAACCCTAAGGTACTCACCGAATTTCACGCCCTCCTCGACCAGTTCACTCAGCGCCAGGCCGACGACAACAACTTTACGGTTCGCGTCATTGACCGGCGGTCCGACGAGGTGCTTGAGCTGTACGAACTGGAAGAGCGACGGGCGGCCTACAGGAACGGCACACCCGTCGATTGGCGGAGCATAGACGATCGTCGGCGCACGCTGACGCGCCAGCTTGTTGATAAGTATGAGGACAAGGGCGTGCCGGTAGAGGACATTATCGTTCGCTGGGGACGCGCCAACCAAATCGAGCAGGCCCATGATCGCAATCGTCCCTATCAGGCGTACGAGATTCAACTGACGCAGTATCTTGACCTCAGCCTGCTCCCCTCGCAACTCGGCACCGTTGAGACCTTCAACGAGGATGATCTCGTCTCCCCGGTCGGCGCGAAGAGCCGCTACCAGATGATGCCCTGGATTCTCCGACGGAGCGGGGTAAATGAATACAACTTACAAACCGAAGCGGGCTCCCCCATCGCCGTCGAGGAAGCCCACCATCCCCTCCTCACACTGGAGCCCTCCTTCCTTCTGCTTCGGGGCTACATCAACGCCGTCGGTCACGAGATTCCCGGCATTTCGGCCTACCACACCGGCCCCGGCAACATCTACATGCTGTACCGAAATTACTTCACGAAAACGAATCACTACGAGAGTGCCTCCACCGTCGTCGACGCCTACATCTGGGCGGTCACCGAAGGATTCAATACCGTACGGGAGGAAACCTCCTTCGGGCCGTATTCGCGAGGGTACATCCCCTCCATGTACGGCGCCCTGGAAGCACAAACCAAAAGTGGGCTCGATTTTTCAGAGACGATACGTGCGGCGCGCGTTCAGTTGAGGCCCGGGGCAAAGACGTCTCTCCGCAAGATTCTTGCGGTACTTGACTCCACGTCTCGCTCGTTTGACTGGGGCCCTGCCGCCAGCGAGTCGACAACCTATGGTCGCTTCCGCACTTTGAACAAGCACTTCGACCTGCCGGCCTCCTCGGAGGGATCGATGCCCGCCGCCGGCAACGTGACCCTTGTCTCCACCATCGACGGAAAGGGCGTCCGGTTCTTTCTTCCCCTCGGAGCCCCGAAGGCCCTCCGCCAGGCCGGCCTCGACGTGCTCGACCCCGAACTCACGTTCCGTTTCAACGAGTCGACGTTCGCCCCGCCAACCGACGCACAGCGCACCGTGTGGGACGAGCGGTACGATGCGCTCGTCGACGACATCAAGCACTTCGGCTTCACGCCCGAGAATCGAAAGCAGCTCCTGTCGCTGCACGACAGGTTTGAGGAGCTCGCCGAAGAAACGCCCTCTCGCTATCGGAAGCGGCAGCTGGCCATCATCCGCACCCACCGCCGCATCTGGCTCTCCAATCCGTGGGAGAAGCTCTCGGAGCTGACGATGGAGATGACCGGTCGCGAAAAGACCCCAATACAGCCACCCGTCGAGATTCCCGACTCGAAGCCCCTATCGCGCATTCCGTAGTGTCGTTCCCAGCATCCGGATCCGGCTTTGGAACGTATGGCTTGTAGCCGTTTGGATGTGTAGGGGCGGAAAACTAAGCACGTCAAAACGTCCCTCTCCCTACTTGTCCTCATCAAAACTCGCGTCGGCCTCAGTCGACACGTTCCGTCGCCTCCCGCATAAGCGCATCCTGCAGCCCGACCCCCCCGTCCGTGTCGCACGTGCGTTGCACGTAGCGTCCGTCTGGACGCAGCTCCCAGGCCGTGCGGGAATCGTCTCGCGCGTGCTGCAGGGCGCGGCGAAGTCGCTTCTGGTGGGCCGGATCCTGCACCGGCACCGCCGCCTCCACCCGATCATCGAGGCGGCTGCGCTGCCAGTCGGCACTGCTAATGTAGACCGTCGGATCCCCGTCGTTTTCGAACCAGAAAACGCGATCGTGCTCCAGGAAGCGCCCCACGACGCTCACCACGCGAATCGACTCGCTAAGCCCCTCTAGGCCTGGGCGCAGGCGACAGATGCCCCGCACAATGAGATCAATCTCGACGCCCGCCTGTGAGGCTTCGTACAGCGCGCTAATAAGGCGGCGGTCGCCCAGTTCGTTCATCTTGGCGATGATGCGGCCTTCGCCCCCGTCCTCGGCGTGCTCCACTTCTCGCTGAATAAGCCGCAGAAAGGAGTCACGCATCTCTTGTGGGGCTACGATGAGCCGGTCGTACTCCTGCTCCGGCGAGTAGCCTGTCAGGTAGTGAAAGAAGTTCGTGAGGTCGCGCCCAATGCTGTCGTCGCACGTAAGCAGGCCGTAGTCGGTGTAACGCCGGGCCGTCTGGGTGTTGTAATTCCCGGTGCTTACGTGACAGTAGGTGCGGGGTCCGTCCTCCTCCTGCCGCACCACGAGGGCCGCCTGGGCGTGCGTCTTGAGGCCTACAAGGCCATAGGCCACGTGGACGCCCGCATCCTCCAGCTTGCGCCCCCACTCTATGTTTTCCTCCTCGTCGAAGCGGGCCTTCACCTCCACCAACACCGCCACCTGCTTGCCGCGCTCGGCCGCGTCCACCAATGCCGCGACGATGGGCGACTCGCTGGAGGTGCGGTAGAGCGTCTGCTTGATGGCCAGCACCTGAGGGTCCCGGGCCGCCTCCTCGATAAACCGCTGCACGCTGGCCGTGAACGATTCGTACGGATGGTGCACCAGTAGGTCGTCCTCGCGGATTACGTTGAAGATGGACTCCGTCTCGGGCTCGCCCCGCTCGCTGCGGAGGCGTGGGGGAACCACCGGTGTCCAGGACGGAAACCGCAGGTCCTTGCGATACCGTTCGTCGGGGATGTGAAGGTCGGCCAGCGCAGTAACATCCGAGTAGTCGATGAGGCCGTCGGACACGTATACGTCCTGGTCCGCAATCTCGAGCTTCTCCATCAGGAACGAGCGCACGGACTCGGGCATCGCCTCCTCCACTTCCAGCCGCACGACCGGCGCAAATCGGCGCTCACGGAGCCGTTCGGAAATCATTTCCAGGAGATCATCGGCCTCCTCTTCGTCGCGACGCACGTCGGCGTTGCGGGTGACGCGAAAGGCGTAGACGCCCTCCACCTCCATCCCCCGGAAGAGCTCGTCGGCGTGGTGGGCAATCACCTGTTCGATGGGCACAAACTGGAGCGGCGCCTCCAGGGGCAGCCACCGCTTGCGGCTCGTAGGCACCTTCACGCGGGCAAAGTGCTGAGAGCCGCGCTCGGGATGGCGAAGGAGCACCGCCAGCGAAAGGCTCATGTTGGAGATGAACGGAAACGGCCGTCCCGGATCCACGGCCAGCGGCGTGAGGATCGGAAAGATGTTCTTGTGGAAGTGGGTCTCCAGCCGTCCCTGCTGCTCGGCGTCGAGCGAGTCGTAGTCGCGCACTTGGAGGCCAATCTCGTTTTTGAGCGCAGGCACGAGATCCGTCCGCCAGGTGGTGCCCAGGGCCTCGTACAGCGGACGAAGAGCCTGCTCGACGAGGGCCAGTTGCTCCTCCGGCGTGCGCCCGTCGGCCGAGAGGGACGTGACCTCGGCCGCTGCCTGGCGCTTAAGTCCCCCCACCCGCTTGCGCACAAAGCCATCCAGATTGGAAGCCGCAATGCCCAGAAACCGCACCCGCTCCAACAGAGGCGTGCGGGGATCCTGCGCCACGTGAAGCACCCGCCAGTTGTAGTCGATCCAGCTGAGCTCGCGGTTGAAGAAGAGGCTTGGGTGGTCGAGCGCCGCGTCCGGCGGCACAGGCTGAGGAGCGACGGCTCGAGGCAGGCGCTCCTCCGCAGGCTCCACGTCGTCCGCCGGTTCGTGGAACGCAGCTGCGTCAATGGTGACGGGAGCAGAGGAAGCCATGACGGCAGTTAATCAGGAAAAAGCAGACGGCTCAGCTATAACCTTTCGGTCGGGAGAATAGATTCCGACCCGTCTGGCGCGATAACGTGCCAGGAAACTTCAGGCCAGAACGGTCGATGCGCCCATCTCCGCACGCTCAGAATCCTCCCCCAATCAGTCGTCGAGGAAGTCCCCGTGCTGAATGTGCTTGCGCAGCTCCTGGAGGGACATCATCTTTTGCTGGAGGGTCTGCATGCGCTCCTCGTCGCCGTCTTGGGTGGCCTGGTACGCCCGGTCGCGTACGTCGTCAATCGCGGCGTTCACGCGATCCAGCTTGAGCAGCTTCATCGCGCTCTCGGCCGCCGCGTAGGGCCGGTCATTGGGGCGCGGGACGGGAATGTCCTCCTGTTTGGCCCAGTTCTTCGAGGCCTCGTGCTCGTTCATCATCACGGCCGCGGCCAGCTGCTGCAGCGTGTCCCCGTGCTCCCCGTCAAGGATGAGCTGGGGCTGCACGTCGTCGTCCTGGTACATGTCCACCAGCACCTGCACCAGTTCGCGGGGCGGCCCCTCCGTAAACTCGTCGAGCGCCATGTGGCCCAGGACGTGCTCGACCATGCGCCTCCCGTGCTCCAGCATCAGGCGCAGGAGCAGCCGTTCCTCTGGGAGAAGATTACCAGTTGTAGACTCACCTGATTGGCCTACATCGTCGTCCGGTTGAGAGGATTGAGCATTGCCTGGCAGTGGTGGCGTGGGAGCCTGAGCTCCCCCTCCGGTCTTGATCTCCGAAGATTGGGATTTTTGCTGGCGCGCCTGTATCTCCTTCCTTTTCTTTTCACGCTTTTTACGACGCTTTTCCCTTTCTAGATACTCATTTCTCTTCTCTTCAAGAATCTCAAAAAGGTGTATGTCA
>CAZTDC010000028.1:0-17782 GCA_964612165.1 uncultured Salinivenus sp. | reverse complement strand
GACACTGAGATATGGCCACGCAGCAGAAGATCCGTATTAAGCTGAAGTCGTACGATCACTCGCTGATCGACAAGAGTGCGGATAAGATCATCCGCACAGTGAAGTCGACCGGTGCTGTGGTGAGCGGACCCGTTCCGCTGCCCACCGAGAAGAAAATCTATACGGTGCTGCGCGGGCCGCACGTAGATAAGAAAAGCCGCGAGCAGTTTGAGCGTCGCCACCACAAGCGCCTAATCGACATCCTTTCGTCGAGCAGCGATACGGTGGACGCGCTCATGCAGCTTGAGCTGCCCAGCGGTGTGGATGTAGAGATTAAGGTGTGACGTATGTTCGCGCGCTTTCGGGTCCCTGCATTCGTCGGGGTTGCACTGGCGATTTGTTTCGCGAGTGGTTGCGACGGCGGGGGGGCGAAGCGTACCGCGTTGTATCAGCAACTGATCGGGACATGGGAGATCCAGCGTTTGAAGCTGGATGGGACTACGATCAGCCTTTCGGATGAAACTGTACGACTTGAGTTTTTATCGCAGGACGGTGGGCGATCGTATCGCCTGACTCGCATTGCCCAGGGAGATACGAGCACAGTAACTGGGGCGGTGGGGATTCCTGAGAGCAACGTGCTGAGCATGACCGGCAGTTTCTCCCTAGTATGGCGATTTGACTTTGAGGAGCCCGATGATTTGAGCGACAGTGTCCAGTTTCGACTGGCACGTGCAAGCGAGGGCAGCTCGGAGTCCTTTTTAAACGCCATTGGATTAAGCGGGAGGGCACGGACCATTGTGATGGACCTCGTGCGCACTGCCGACTGACCAGTGCCCTGCTTCTGAACGTATCAATCGGAAATATTGCACGCTATGAGTAGCGGACTGATTGGAAAGAAGGTCGGAATGACCAGCATCTTCGATGACGATGGCAACAACATTGCCTGTACCGTCGTCGAGGCTGGCCCCAACGTCGTGACGCAAGTAAAGACCGAAGACGGTCCGGATGGCTACGACGCCGTCCAGTTGGCCTTCGACAATAAGAAGGAGAAGAATACGACGAAGGCCATGCAGGGCCACTTCGCCGAGGCCGACGCTCCGCCCAAGAAGATCGTCAAAGAGTTTCGCGACTTCGAAGAGGACGTGGAGCACGGGGACGTGGTCCGGGCCGAAGACGTGTTCGAAGAGGGCGAGACCATCGACGTGGTCGGTGTCTCGAAAGGGAAAGGCTTTCAGGGCGTCGTGAAGCGACATGGCTTCAGCGGCGTGGGCATGATGACGCACGGCCAGTCCGATCGCCAACGCCACCCGGGGTCCATCGGGGCCTCGGCCGACCCGTCTCGCGTCTTCAAGGGCATGAAGATGGCCGGGCGCACCGGAGGGGAGCGGACCAAGATCCAGAACCTGACGGTGGTGCGCGTTCTTCCCGACCACGACGCGATCCTCATTCACGGCTCGGTCCCCGGGCCGAAGAACGGATACGTCGAACTCCACAAGAAGAAGGCCGACGTAATCGAGTAACGACGAACTTCCATGCGGGTGACCGGTACGCTCCGGTCGCGACGCACCGAGCGACTGTGAACCTCTTCAACTGACTGGAATTATGGATGTCGAGATTTTCCAGGACGATGGCGTAGGCTCCGGGCGCACCGCGACGCTCGAGCCGAGTGTGTTCGACATCGAGCCGAACGACCATATTATCTGGCTGGACGTAAAGCGGATTCAGGCCCACGAGCGCCAGGGAACCAATAAGACGAAAGAGCGCGCTGAAGTTCGCGGGTCAACCCGCAAGCTGTACCGCCAGAAGGGAACGGGGAATGCGCGTGTCGGCGACGCGCAGTCGCCCATTCGCCGCGGTGGAGGACGAGCCCATGGGGCCCGTCCGCGCGATTACGATCACAATCTGAACCGGAAAGAGAAACGGCTTGCGCGGCGGTCGGCTCTGGCCTACAAGGCACAGAGCGATGGCATTCGAGTCATCGAGGACTTTTCGATGGAGCGCCCGAGCACGCGGGAGCTCACGGATATTCTCGATCTCTTGGAGGTGAAGGGGGAAAAGGTCCTCTTCGCGACCACCGAGGTGGAGAAAGAAATTTACCACAGCGCGCAGAATCTTCCGGAGGTGAACGTGCGAGAAGTGCAGAGCGTGAACACGGTCGACATCCTCGACGCCGACGTAGTGGTCTTTCAGGAGGGAGCGCTCGAATGGTTGACGGACGTTTTGTCAACGAGCGAACCCGCGCCTGCGTAGCTTTTTTCTGGAGTGGATTGGATTTCCTCATTCCGACAACTTGTTGAGTTATGAGTGATCGCGTTCTCATTCGCCCATACGTAACCGAGAAGACGACCCAGCAGATGACAGAGGGGAAGTACTCTTTCGTCTGCAGCCTGGAGGCCTCCAAGCCGGAAATTCGGCAGGCCATTGAGCAGCGCTATCCCGGGGTCGACGTTGCCAACGTGCGCACCCAGGTGGTGCCGGGAAAGCGACGGCGACAGTTTCGGGACGGCAACATGATCGAGGGGCGGACCTCGGGCTTCAAGAAAGCCATCGTCGAGCTTGATCCCGACGGTGAGCAAATTGATTTCTTTGAAGGCATTTAGAGAGTCTGGGCGACACGCCCTGTTCGAGTCCCTTTTGAATCAACGGCAGTGGGCATTGCGCACTGCCAGTAGACACGCACCGAATTATGGGTATTAAAAAGCGAAAGCCGACGATCAACAGTCAGCGGCAATATTCGGTTGACGACCAGGACGACGTGACGTCGACGGAGCCGGAGCGGAGTCTGCTGGAGCCGCTCACAAACAGTGGGGGTCGCAACAACAACGGGCGCATGACCATGCGCTACCGGGGCGGGGGCCACAAGCGGCGCTACCGGAAGATTGACTTCAAACGGCACGACAAAGATGGCATTCCGGCGCGTGTCGAGACGATCGAGTATGATCCGAATCGCTCGGCACGCATCTCGCTTCTCGTATACGCCGACGGCGAGAAGCGGTACATCATTGCACCGGACCAGATTGAGGTGGGACAGACCGTCATGAATGGCCCCGAGGCGACGGCGGAGCCGGGGAATTGTCTCCCACTGACGAACATTCCGATTGGGACGCGGGTCCACTGCATCGAGATGCGACCGAAGAAGGGGGCCCAGTTGGCCCGTGCAGCCGGCACCCACGCCCAGCTTACCGCTCGCGAAGGAGATTACGCGACCCTTGAGTTGCCCAGTGGCGAGACGCGCCTCGTGCCGTCGAAGTGCCGGGCGACGGTGGGAGTGACGAGCAACGTTGAGCACTTCAATATCGAGCTCGGCAAGGCCGGGCGCAATCGCTGGCTTGGACGGCGGCCCCGGACGCGTGGGGTTGCCATGAACCCGATTGACCACCCGATGGGGGGCGGAGAGGGCCGTGCCTCGGGCGGGCATCCCCGCTCGCGGAAAGGCGTGCCGGCGAAGGGGTACAAGACCCGGACCCGCAACAAAGACTCTAACAAGTACATCATCCGTCGCCGGACAGAGTCGAAGAATCGGAAGAATGGAAAGTAACGTCGAGCACAGGGTCGCCTGACGGACTTCCGCACGACCTGCGACGCTCTACTTCAGGAACGAACGACACGACATTATGCCCCGCTCTCTACGCAAAGGACCGTACGTATATTACAAGCTCCAGGAGAAGGTCAGGGCGCTAAACGAGTCCGACGACAAGCAGGTCGTTAAGACCTGGTCGCGCCCGTCCATCATCACGCCCGACTTCGTGGGGCACACCTTTGCCGTGCACAACGGGCGGCAGTTTGTACCGGTGTACGTGACGGAAAACATGGTTGGACACAAGCTCGGCGAGTTTGCCCCCACCCGCACCTTCGAGGAGCACTCAAAGGCCAAGGTGGACAAGCGCGCTCGCCAGAAGCCGGGACAGTAGCACTTTTGTTGACGCCCGCGACCTGCATTGCAAACCGTACGACGAGACATGGAAGCACGAGCCGTTCGCAGACACATTCGGAGCTCGCCCCTTAAGATGCGGCGCGTCATCAACCTGGTGCGCGATCGCAACGTCCCGGAAGCGGTGGCGATTCTCGACTACATGCCCCAGAAAGTGACGGGCGTGATCGAGAAGACCATCCGCTCCGCGGTGTACAACTTGATGGATCAGTACGACGAGCGCTTTGACGAGGGCTCGCTCGAGATCAAGGAGATCCGGGCCGACGAGGGACCGACCTTTCAGCGCTGGAATGCGCGCGCTCGGGGACGGGCCGCGCCCATTCGCAAGCGGACGACTCACCTCAAGGTGGTCGTCGAAGTGAAAGAAGAAGAGACGGAAGAAGTGGCGTAGAGCGCCTGCCTCTTACGCCGAGCGGCTTTTTCCACACGATACTCTTTGAATTAGACGACGAGGTACAGCCGTGGGTCAGAAAACGCATCCCATCGGATTTCGTCTCGGGGTCATTCGCGGTTGGGATTCCAACTGGTACTCCGAAAACGACTTCCAGGACAAGATCATTGAGGACGAGGAAATTCGGCGGTATTTGCACACGCGCCTGAAGCGAGCCGGCCTGAGCCGGGTCGTGATTGAGCGCACGCCGAAGCGCGTCATTCTCACCCTCCACACGAGCCGTCCGGGCGTCGTGATTGGGCGTGGCGGATCGGAGGTTGAGAAGCTACGCGAGGAGCTGAAGACCCTTACGGGCAAAGACATTCAGATTAACATTAGCGAGATCAAGCGTCCGGAGCTCGACGCGACCCTCGTTGCCAAAAACATTGCTCAGCAGTTGGAGGGGCGCATTTCCTTCCGGCGGGCCATGAAGCAGGCCATGCAGGCGGCCATGCGGATGGGCGCTGAGGGTGTTCGGATTCGGGCAGCCGGCCGCCTCGGCGGAGCCGAGATGGGACGAGTGGAGGAATACCTTGAAGGCCGCGTGCCCCTGCACACGATCCGGGCCGACATTGACTTTTCGCAGCAGACGGCCCGCACGATCTACGGCACCATTGGTGTCAAGGTCTGGATCCACCGGGGCGAGATCCTCGGTCAGCCCGATCTCAGCCCGAACGTGCAGGCCCAGCAGCGCAAGCAGATGAAGGAGACGCCCCGCGAGCGCCGCCAACGCCGAGAAGGAAGCTAAACGGTTGCCCGGCAGCCTCTCCCATACCCGTTCGTGAACGAGTTGATCGCATCCACGCTTTATGCTTGAGCCCAAGAATCGAAAGCACCGAAAAGTTCATCGCAATCAAGGGAAGAAACGAGGCCAGCACGCCTCGAAGGGAACCCGCTTGAACTTTGGCGACTTTGGTCTGAAGTCCCTGGAGGAGGGACAGGTCACCAGTCGTCAGCTGGAGGCGGCCCGCGTTGCGGTGAACCGGTACCTGCAGCGAGCTGGAAAGGTGTGGACGCGTGTGTTTCCGGACAAGCCGATGACCAAGACCCCGGCCGAAACCCGCATGGGAAAGGGGAAAGGGGAGCCCGAACACTTTGTTGCTGAGCTTCGAAAAGGGCTCGTCCTTTTTGAGGTCGGTGGCGGGGTTGACGAGGAGACCGCCCGAGAAGCCCTGCGACTTGGCAAGCACAAGCTCCCCGTCAAGACGAAGTTCGTCGTTCGGCCGGGCTATCACGCCGAATAAGCGAGCCTGCTCTTTCGGTTGCGTTTACTGAACTGAATTTATTGGGACGATGGAAGCCGATCAGATTCGAGACCTTAGCGTCGAGGAAATTGAGACTCGCATTGACGAGGAAGAGGAGGAGCTGGAAGAGCTGAAATTCCAGCATGCGATTCAGGGGCGGCTGGAGAACCCCATAATCCTTCGCACGAAGCGCCGCTTCATTGCGCGCCTCAAGACCATATTGAACGAGAAGCAAGCCGCCGACGAAGCGTAGTTGGAGGCATTGATTGTTGAACGTCCTCATTGAAGCGAACCGCCGACAGAACCCATGGAGCACACAGAGGAGCAGACCGAGGAACAGACCGAGACGACCGAGGAACGAAACGACCGCAAAGAGCGGGTCGGTGTCGTTCAGAGCGATAAGATGGATAAGACCATTACCGTGTCGGTCCGGCGCCAGATGAAGCACCCGATGTACGGGAAGTATCTGGAGCGATCGTCCAAGTTCATGGTCCACGATGAGGAAAACGACGCCAATGAGGGCGATACGGTGCGGGTTATGGAGACCCGCCCGATTAGCAAGAACAAGCGGTGGCGCCTCGTCGAGGTTATTGAACGGGCGAAGTAATTGACGGAGGTGCTACCAGAGCATGAAAACGAGGGCGCCCGATCCGGACGCCCTTTTCCGTGGAACCTGGAATACGAAATTCGGAGAGCGTCATGATTCAGCAAGAAACCCGACTCACGGTGGCCGACAACAGCGGCGCCAAGGAAGTGCAGTGCATCCGTGTCCTTGGAAGCAGTGGCCGCCGCTACGCCGGCATTGGTGACCAGATCGTGGTGTCCGTGAAATCGGCCATCCCGAGTGGTAACCTCAACAAGGGCGACGTGAGCCGCGCGGTCGTTGTTCGAGCGAAGAAAGAGACGCGCCGCGACGACGGGACCTACATCCGCTTCGACGAGAATGCGGCGGTCCTGATTGACGCCCAGGAAGAACCGGTGGGCACGCGTGTGTTCGGCCCAGTGGCCCGTGAAGTGCGCAAGAAGCAACACATGCGGATTGTCTCGCTGGCACCCGAAGTATTGTAGATCCTTTTTGGGACGGTGGCGGATGCCGTCACGGTCCCTTCTACCCTGTCGTGATTTCGTCCAAATTCGGACCTGAAGACCCATGAAGCAGAAGAAGCTCCACGTAAAGAAGGGCGACATGGTCATGTTGAACAAGGCCATTACCTCGGCCACCGACGCCGGCGAGGATCGAGAGAGAGGCTACGTCGGCAAGGTCCTGAAGGTGTTTCCCGAGGAGGAGCGCGTGATTGTGGAAGGAGTCAACATGCGCATCTTCCACGAGCAGCCGAGCCGCACGAACCGGGAGGGCGGGCGCGAGAAGCGAGAGGCGCCTATTCACGTGTCCAACGTGAATCCGATTGACAGCAATGGGGAGTCCACCCGAATTGGGCGGAAAAAGGTGGAGGATCCGGAAACGGGTGAATCCCGATGGGTCCGATACGCGAAAACGACCGGGGAGGAACTCGACGACTAGTTGTTGGCAAGTGGCGTGAATCGTTCGTGCAGGGGGAACCCGACCCCTCTCCCTTCGATTTCTCACGTCTGCGCCATTCCGGCATTCGTCGGAGAGACGGCGCTCATCCCATGATTCGATTTACGAACGAACGAGCCTGACTCATGGCTGAATCCGTTCCGCGACTTCAAGAGCAATACCAGGACGAGGTTCGGGCCAAGCTGGTAGATCAGTTTGGCTACGAAAACGACATGGAAGTCCCGCGCCTGAAGAAGATTGTGATCAACAAGGGGGTTGGAGAGGTGTCGGAGAATGAGCAGGCGATCGATACGGCCGTCGAGGAGCTGCGGAAGATTACGGGCCAGCACCCGACCGTGAACCGTGCCACGAAGAGCATTGCCAGCTTTGACATTCGAGAAGGCATGCCGGTCGGCGCGACGGTCACGCTTCGAGAGGAGCGGATGTTCGAGTTTCTCGACCGGCTCATTACCCTTGCCCTGCCCAACCTCCGCGATTTCGAGGGTGTGCCGGATCGAAGCTTCGACGGGCACGGAAACTACACCCTCGGTCTCGACGAGCAGACCATCTTCCCGGAGATCGACGTCGATAATGTTGATCGCATCGATGGGATGGATGTGACGTTCGTGACGACGGCGGAGACGGACGAGGAGGCCTATTCTCTCCTCAAGGGGTTGGGCATGCCCTTCGTTCGCCGGGGAGAGGAGGAGGAAGAGGCGGCCGCGGCGTAGACCCTCGCCGGCTTGTGCGTTGTACATCCGATAGAACCGATTAGTGAGATGGCCAAGAAAAGCTGGATTGCGCGTGAGGAGAAGCGCGAAGAGCTCCATGAGAAGTACAAAGAAGAGCGCCAGAAGCTGAAAGAGGAAGGGAAGTGGACGGAGCTTCAGAAGCTTCCCCGTGATTCGAGTCCCGTTCGCCAGAACAATCGTTGCCGCCTGTGCGGCCGGCAACGCGGGTACATTCGCAAGTTTGGCGTGTGCCGGATTTGTTTCCGGGAGCTGGCACTGGAAGGCAAGATTCCTGGTATCCGAAAGGCCAGTTGGTAAGCCGCACGCTCGTCTGAGCGCCTCGTTCGGACGCTCCGACTGGCGTCTGGATCGACGTTGAAATCTGAACCCGACGACCCTACAGCATAATGAGTGGTGTTTCTGATCCTGTCGCCCAGTACATGGCTCGCATTCGAAATGGGCAGCGAGCCGAGCACACATACGTTGACATTCCCGCATCGAAATTGAAGCGTGCCTTCACGCAGATCCTTCTCGAAAAGGGATACATCAAGAACTACGTCAACATTGATGACGGGAAGCAGGGGCGAATTCGTGTGTACCTGAAGTACGACGAGTATGGGGATCCGGCGATCCGGATGATGGAGCGCGTCTCGAAGCCGGGCCGCCGTGAGTATGCGAGCGCCGATGAACTTCCGAGCGTGAAGAATGGGCTTGGCATTGCCGTGCTCTCTACGTCCCGAGGCGTGATGAGCGACAAGGAGGCACGCCGGTTCGGCGTCGGGGGCGAAGTGCTTGCAAAGGTCTTTTAGAAGGAGGGGACGCAGGCCAGAAGGGGCCTGTAGGACGCTCGCCTTCCCTCATTGTACGAATAACTGAACGATATTCATGGCTCGCATAGGAAGTAGACCGGTTCCTTTTGAGGACGATGTGACGGTGACGGTCGATGACGAGAACGTCATCACCGTGGAGGGGCCGAAGGGCACGCTCACGGAGCAGATTGACCCCGACCTCACGATCGAGGTGAATGATGGAGAGGTACAAGTTGATCGCCCAACGGATCAGAAGCGGCACCGCTCCCTGCACGGGTTGAGTCGATCGCTCATCCAGAACATGATCGAGGGGGTTACGGAGGGCTACAAGAAAGAACTGAAAATTATCGGGGTTGGATATCGTGCCCAGATGTCAAATGGAGCGCTTGAGCTTGCGCTCGGCTACTCCCACCCTATTTTCTTCCTTCCGCCCGAAGAGGTTGACATCTCCGTCGACTCGGGGCGAGGGAACGACGATGTGATCGTCGTTGAGGGTATTGACAAGGAACTGGTCGGTCAGGTGGCCGCGAAGATTCGGGGTATGCGCCCGCCCGAGCCGTACAAAGGCAAGGGCGTCCGTTACGTCGACGAGCATGTGGAGCGGAAGGCCGGCAAGACAGCGGCCCGATAACATTCGGTTGTGAACAAGGGGAGAGGTCGGCCGCTCTTTCCCCAAACGAAGAAAGGACGCGATTGACATGGCAAAGGGAAAGGCAGAAAAAGTACAGCGACGCGAGCGGATTCATAAGAGCATCCGCGAAGACATGCTGGGGACTTCAGTGCGTCCCCGTCTGTCGGTGTATCGCTCGAACAAATACATTTACGCTCAGCTCATCGACGACTTTGAGGGGCACACCCTCGCCTCGGCGTCGAGCCTGGAAGATGGCGTCGATGAGGACAGCCCGACAGAAGAAAGCCGCGTGGTTGGCGAGCTGCTTGCCGAGCGGGCGCAGGAGGAGGGGGTTGAGAAGGTCGTGTTTGATCGGGGCGGGTACAAGTATCACGGTCGGGTGCAGGCCCTTGCGGAAGGCGCCCGAGACGGCGGCCTTGACTTTTAAGTAAACGAGATTGCATCTGGCGGGAGCTGAAGGGACCGTTCGACGAACGCACTCACGGAGCAACGAAACGAGATATGGCGAATCGAAGAGAACGAAAGCGCGTCAACGCAGAGAAGCGACAGGAAAACTGGGTGGACCGGCTCGTGTCGGTCAACCGGGTGTCGAAGGTCGTGAAGGGCGGTCGGCGATTTTCGTTTAACACTGTCGTCGTGGTCGGCAACGAGGATGGCCTCGTCGGGATGGGGCACGGGAAGGGGAACGAAGTGTCTGATGCCATCTCCAAGGGAGCCGATGACGCGAAGAAGAATGTCTTTCGCGTGCCGATTCGGGACGGAACGATTCCCTACAAGGTGGTGGGCAAGCAGGATGCCGGAAAGGTTGTCTTGAAGCCGGCGGCACCGGGTACCGGAGTCATTGCTGGTGGTGGCGTGCGTGCCGTGCTCGAGTGTGCCGGATACCGGAACGTGCTCACCAAGTCAATCGGAACCTCCAACCCGCACAACCAGGTCAAGGCAACCCTGAATGCACTGACCGACCTTGAGGATGCCCTGGAGGTGGCCCGACGCCGGGACATTCCACTCGAAAAGGTTTTCCATGGGTAATTTCTTGTACTGCTCCTCTGTGAATCTGCCCGTTTCTGAATCATGAGCAAGCTGAAAGTCAAACAGGTTCGCAGTACGAACGGGGAATGGGAGCGCCACCGAAAAACGGTCCGTGCTCTTGGGCTCCGGCGCATCCGAGATACGGCCATTCACGACGACACGCCTCAGGTTCGGGGAATGGTGAGGGCGGTTGAGCACCTCGTAGAAGTTGAGGAGCTAGACGAGTGACGTGGGCGTTCGCTCAGTTGGATGAGGGAACTTTTGCGTTTTGTTGAGTCCGGCTGTCACGTTCCAGAGGGGATGGACACCCGGCTTTTCGTGTCGAGTACAATTCGAAGAGGTAAGGCGTTATGGATCTCAGCAATTTGAAGCCCGCAGAGGGCGCCACTCATTCTGAACAGCGTCTCGGTCGAGGAGAGGGGTCCGGGCGTGGGGGCCACAGCTCTACCCGAGGGACTAAGGGACAAAGTAGTCGCTCCGGAGCAAAGGAACGTCCCGTCTTCTTCGAGGGGGGGCAGATGCCCCTTTTTCGGCGCATCCCCAAGCACGGGTTTAACAATCCCCTCAGTACCGACTACAGCGTCGCGAATGTGGGGCGAATTCAGATCCTCGTGGACGAGGGGCGGATTGACGCTGACGAACCGGTGACGCCTGAGGTTCTCGAGGAGGTAGGCGCTGTTCGCGATGCCGAGCGTGTGAAAGTGCTTGGTGATGGCGTGCTCGACGATGCTCTTGAGGTGTCGGCGCATGCCTTCAGCGGCTCAGCGAAGGAGAAGATTGAGGACGCGGGCGGCTCAACCACGCTCCTTGACGAGAACGAGTAGAACGCTTACCACGACACTGTTTCTGCGCGGCACGTCCGACCAAGAAGGCTGATTTATGGCTGGTTTCGCCGAGAGCATTCGCAACATCTGGAACGTTCAGGAGCTTCGTGAGCGGATCATCTACACGCTCGGTTTGCTCATCGTATACCGCTTCGGGACGTTCGTGACGCTGCCAGGCGTAGATGCGAGTGCACTTGCCCAGATTAATGCCCAGCAGGGGGACGGGGGGCTGTTTGGATTCCTCAATATGTTTGTTGGGGGGGCTTTCAAGCAGGCGGGGATTTTTGCCCTTGGCATTATGCCCTACATTACGGCCTCGATTATCATCCAACTGATGGGGGCTGTCGTGCCGTACTTTCAGAAGCTGCAGCGCGAGGGGGAAGAGGGACGGCGTCGCATCACTCAGCTGACGCGATACGGTACCATCGGCATCACCGCGCTTCAGTCCATCGGGTACGCCATCAACTTACTTGCAGGGGCCACCGGGCGGGCCATCGTGATCAATTCGACGCTCTTCACGATCACGACGGTGATCGTGTTGACGAGTGGAACGGCCTTCGTGATGTGGCTTGGGGAGCGGATCAGCGAGGACGGCATCGGAAATGGAATCTCGCTGATTATCATGATCGGCATCATCGCCTTTCTGCCGCAGGCCCTCATCAACGAAGTTAATCTCGCGGGCAATGTCTTCATTCTGCTTCTCGAGATTGGCGTCTGGGTGCTCGTGGTAGGCGGGGTCGTGTTGGTCTCTCAGGGGATGCGCCGGATTCCGGTGCAGTATGCGAAACGGGTCGTTGGACGCAAGTCCTATGGGGGATCGACCCAGTACCTGCCGCTGCGCGTGAACGCTGCGGGTGTGATGCCCATTATCTTTGCGCAGTCGATCATGTTTATTCCCTCTACGATTGCGTCCTTTTTCCCGAATAATGCGACGATGCAGCAAATCGGGTCCTGGTTTTCGAACATCGAGGGAACGGGGTATTCGATATTCTTCTTCTTCGTAGTGGTCTTCTTCACCTACTTCTACACCGCCATTACCGTTAATCCGCAGGAAATGGCGGATACCATGAAGCGGCAGGGCGGCTTTATTCCGGGCATACGGCCCGGGAAGCAGACCAGCGAGTTTATCGACAAGATTCTGACCCGAATCACGCTGCCCGGCTCGATCTTTCTCGGTCTCGTCGCCATCTTCCCGGCCTTTGCGATGCGTGCGGGAATCTCGCAGAGCTTCGCAATGTTCTACGGCGGGACGAGCTTGCTCATTCTCGTACAGGTAACGCTCGATACCCTGCAGCAGATTGAGAGCCACCTCCTCATGCGCCACTATGACGGCTTCATGAAGAGCGGGAAGATGCGCAGCCGACGGCAGGGCATGTAGTGAGCCTCAGCGACCTGTCTCGAAGGATGTTTTTCTCATGCGGTGGTTGTCCCACCTTTGGAATCGAATCCGTGGTCCTTTCATGGTGCACGTAAAGAGCCAACGTGAAATTGAGCGACTGCGCGAGAGTGCGGACCTGGTTGGTCGTACCCTCGCCGAAGTTGCTCGGCACATCGAGGTAGGGGTTACCCTGGAGGAGCTGGACGCGGTGGCGGAGGATTACATCCGAACACACGACGCTGAGCCTGCATTCAAGGGATATCAAGTGGGCGACAATGTTTTTCCCAATACGCTTTGCACGTCGGTGAATGAGGCCGTTGTGCACGGCATTCCAAACGACTACGCGCTTCAAGATGGGGATCTCCTCTCCATCGATTGCGGCGCGAAGTTGAATGGGTACTATGGGGATTGGGGATTTACTTTCGGCGTGGGAACCGTTGCCGATGAAAATGCCGCGCTTTGTCGAACCACGTACGAGGCGCTCAAGAACGGAATTGAGCAGGCCGTTTCCGGCCGACGGGTGGGAGACATTAGCCACGCGGTTCAGTCGCACTGCGAGAGCCACGGCTACGGAGTTGTTCGGGAGCTCGTCGGTCACGGCATCGGACAGAGCTTGCATGAGGACCCCCAGGTTCCGAACTTTGGGCGTCCTGGACAAGGGCGACGGCTCAAATCGGGCATGACGCTGTGCATTGAACCGATGATCAATCGGGGCGGAAGTGAGGTAGCCACTGATTCGGACGGATGGACGGTACGAGCTGCCGACGGACTTCCGTCGGCGCACTACGAACACATGGTGGTCGTGCGTGAGGGCGAGGCCGAGGTGCTTTCGGATTTTGGGTACATTGAGGATGTTGTTGAGCCTCCTTACGAGCTTGATTCAGTCACAGAAACACCTACTCGCTAATGGCCAAGGAAGAAGCCATCGAGAAAGACGGGGAGGTCATCGAGGCCCTTCCCAATGCACAGTTTCGCGTTCGGCTGGAAAACGGACACGAGATTCTCGGTCTGCTTTCCGGCAAGATGCGAATGAATTACATTAAGATTCTTCCAGGGGATCGGGTCAAGGTGGAGATGTCGCCGTATGATCTATCCAAGGGGCGTATTGTGTATCGATACAAAAACTAGGTCCCATGGAATTGACCCCCCATCGGGCCACTGTGCGTCTCATGGAGAGGGGGATAGGGGCAAGCATTTGTTGAATTGAAATCGAGATCAGCCTTATGCCACGGATTGCAGGCGTTGACGTACCGGATCACAAGCGGAGCGAAATTGCCCTCACCGAAATCTACGGGGTCGGTCGATCTCGAGCGCAGAACGTGCTCGAAGAGGCCGAGATTGACCGGGATAAGCGACCTCGGGAGTGGTCAGAGAGCGAAACCAAGCAGGTACGCCGGATCATCGAGGAAAACTACACGGTGGAGGGACAGCTCCGTACTGAGGAGCAAATGAACATCAAGCGCCTCATGGACATCGGCTGCTACCGAGGCAAGCGGCACCGGGAGGGGCTGCCGGTGAATGGACAGCGTACTCGAACCAATGCCCGGACGCGGAAGGGCAAGCGCAAGACGGTGGCGGGCCGCAAGCAATCGAAAGACAAGAAGTAACGAGATTTCTGTGGCGGACGATTTCGTTTGATCATTACACTCCGAGTTTAGGTATAGCGTTATGGCTAAAGATAGCGGCAAAGGGAAAGGCGGCAAGCGCGTTCGCAAGAAAAATGTCGTCGTTGAGTCCAACGGTCGGGCTTACGTGAAGGCCACGTTCAACAATGTGATTGTGACGGTTACCGATCAGTACGGCAACACGATCTCGTGGGCCAGCGCGGGCAAGATGGGCTTCAAGGGAAGCCGGAAGAATACCCCGTACGCGGCGCAGAAGGCCGGAGAGGCTGCTGCGCAGGAGGCCTACGATCTTGGCCTTCGCCGTGTAGACGTCTACGTGAAAGGGCCTGGCTCCGGGCGAGAGGGAGCAATCCGCGCGATGTCGGAGGTAGGGATTGAAGTGGCGACCATCCGAGACGTGACGCCCCTGCCGCACAACGGTTGCCGGCCGCCGAAGCGCCGCCGCGTGTGATGCATTTGGAGTCTGGATTGTGGAGGTGAGGATTTCCTCCAGCGATCCTTCTTTTGAAAACCGAACACCTACACTCAGAACATGGCTCGATACAGAGGTCCGAAGCAAAAGATCGCCCGTCGTTTCAAGGAGCCCATCTTTGGGCCCTCGAAGGCATTGGAGCGAAAGCCGTACCCGCCCGGGCAGCATGGCCAGTCGCGGCACCGCCGCGAGAGTGAGTACGCCGTGCAGTTGAAGGAGAAGCAGAAGGCAAAGTACACCTACGGCCTGCTGGAAACCCAGTTTAAAAACCTCTTCGACAAGGCCTCCCGCACGCAGGGAGTGACGGGCGAGAAGCTGCTCATCTTGCTCGAGGCTCGGCTCGACAACACTGTTTTCCGCATGGGCTTTGCCCGGACGCGGCGGCAGGCGCGACAGTTTGTGTCGCACCGGCACATCATGGTGAACGGGGAGATCGTAGACATTCCTTCATACGAGATGTCGCCGGACGACGTCGTGTCGGTGAAACCGGGCAGCCAGGATCTCGAAGTCATTCAGGATAACGTTGCGCATCAGAAGCGGACCTTTTCCTGGATTGATGTGGATCGAGAGGAAATGAAGGGCAAGTTTATTGACTACCCCAACCGGGAGGAAATTCCAGAAAACATCGACGAGCAGCTCATTGTCGAGCTCTATTCGAAGTAAGGGTCGGGGATTCACGTCCTGCTGTTCGGAGGGCACGGATTGTGTCCTCGATACTGCTTGGCCTGCGGGTGCGCGGCCGAGTTTTCGTGCGAACTAATACTATAATTTGTTGATTCGAACGTATGGATAACTACGGGCTTCAGATGCCGGAAGGCGTTCAGGCCGAGGAGGTCTCTGACACGTCGGGACAGTTCGTCGTCGAGCCGCTCGAACGCGGGTATGGCGTAACGATCGGAAACGCGCTTCGACGCGTTCTTCTGTCATCGCTCCGCGGACTCGCGGTCACGGCCGTGAAGATCGACGGCGTGCAGCACGAGTTCTCGACGATTGACGGAGTGACCGAGGACGTCTCGGACATCATCCTCAACCTCAAGGAGGTGCGGTTCAAGGCCGACGAGATGCGAGAAGGCCACCTCCACCTCAATCTTGAGGGTCCAGGCAACTGGACGGCCGAGGATATTGACGAGGCTACCTCGGACTATGAGGTCCTCAATCCCGACCAGCACATTGCGACGCTGGCTGAGGACGCCGAGGTGAACGTCGACCTTCGCGTCGGCTACGGACGCGGCTACATTCCGTCCGAAGAGAACAAGCGCGAGGATGACCCCATCGGGGTCATTGCCGTCGATTCGATCTTCACGCCGATCAAGAATGTGAAGTATTCGGTGAAGCCCACCCGTGTTGGCGAGAAGATCGATTATGAGAAGCTCGTGCTGGACGTGGACACCGATGGCTCTATCAATCCGGAGGAGGCCGTTACACAGGCGGCCTCTATCCTACGGGACCACGTTAACTTCTTCATCCAGCTCGAGGAAGAGCCGGAGCCGGTCGTCGAGGAGCAGGAGGTCGACGAGGAAGTGAAGCGCATCCGCGAGCTGCTCGCGCAGCCGGTCGACGAACTCGATCTGTCGGTCCGCTCACACAACTGCCTCAAGGCGGCAAGCATCAAGACGATTGGGGACCTCGTGCGCCGCGAGGAGGACGAGATGCTCAAGTTCCGAAACTTTGGGCGGAAGTCGCTACAGGAGCTCGTTGAGGTGCTCGAAGAGCGCGGCCTGCACTTTGGCATGGACGTCGAAGAGTATCTTGAGGAGAAGAAGACCACCAGCTAACGCTGGAGGCTTCGGCTTGGAGCTTCCGGTCGCACGGCCGCTGCTCGCCCCACGCTAGACGACGAATTACTCTCATCTCGCTTCCGCAGAGATTATGCGACACCGAAAGAAAGGACGAAAGATTGGGCGCACGTCGCCGCACCGCAAACGAACGTTGCAGGCGTTGTCAAATGCCCTCATCGAAAACAAAAAGATCACGACGACCGCTGCGAAGGCCAAGGAGCTCCGTCCATTCGTCGAGCCCCTGATCACGCGGGCCAAGGAGGACACAGAGCACAATCGCCGCCAGGTGTTTCGTCACCTTCAGAACAAGGAGATGGTCAGTGAGCTCTTCGACGAAGTGGCCGAGCGGGTTGGCGATCGGCCCGGCGGGTACACCCGCATCATTAAGCTCGGCCAGCGCTCCGGGGATGGGGCAGAGCTTGCCCTCGTAGAATTGGTGGACTACAACGACGTGAAACCGGCCGACTCCAGCAGTGGAGGGTCCGGCGGCACTCGACGCGGAGGGGGCAAAGGACGCCGTGAAACCAGCACCACGGAGGATACTGCCTCGACGGAGGAAGCGACCGAGACCGAGCCGACCGATGAGGCAGACGCTTCGGATGACGAAGCCGAAACTGAGGAGGAGACCGAAGGACAAGCGGAGGCGTCCGAGGAGACCTCCGACGAAGCGGCATCGGAGGAAGAATCTGAGAAGGAAGAGTAGAACCGGACACATTTCGTTCCCGCGGCGAGGCGTCAGGAGTCACTCCGGCGCCTCGTTTCTATTTTGGGACACTTGGGCATAGGACGGAGGATCGATTCGGGAAACTTGTGGAATGACAGAATTTTAAAACCATCTCGCCAGATGATCTTTTCTGACGCACAGTGCTCAAGCGGATGATCCAAGCCTCGGCTGTTCCCGAGAAGGGGGAGATTGACGTTGAAGAGCGATTTCACGATCTGCTCGATGAGCTTCTCGGCCACTGTGAAGAGAATCTTCCGTCCGTGGACGAGGACATGATTCGCCGGGCCTTTCGACTCAGCTACTGGGCGCACCGGAACGACTGGCGCGAGTCCGGAGAGCGCTACATCATTCATCCGCTGAAGGTGGCCGTTATCGTGGCCCGTGATATCGGGCTTGACGACACGAGCGTGGCCGCGGCCCTTCTGCACGACGTGGTCGAAGACACAGAGCTCTCCCTCGAACTCATCGAGGAGGAGTTTGGGGAGACGATGACCAACATCATCGACGGCCTCACCAAGATCAGTGGAGTGTTTACCAGTCGCAAGCTCGGCCAAGCCGAGAACGTCCGTAAGCTGATGCTGTCGATGGCGACGGACCTCCGCGTCATCCTGGTGAAGTTTGCGGACCGGCTCCACAACATGCGCACCATCGAGGCGCTTCCGAAGAAGAAGCGGCTCG
>CAZTDC010000027.1:9960-18322 GCA_964612165.1 uncultured Salinivenus sp. | reverse complement strand
ACTCCATGTGCCCGCCCTGGTAGCTGGAGACGGCGATGCCCTGCACGTCCTCCTGAATGGCCGTGTCCACGATTTCCTTCACCGACCGGTTGTGGCCCAGGTGGATGACCTCCGCACCGGTGGCCTGCAGGATGCGGCGCATGATGTTTATGGCCGCGTCGTGCCCGTCGAACAGGCTCGTGGCCGTGACGAAGCGAACGGGATGGGTGGGTTCATAGCGTTCGACGTCCATGAAAGCTAGGAATTAGTGCTGAATAGAGTGCGGAGCCGAGCAAAGCACTTCACGAAGAGAAGAAAGCGCTTCCACCGGGTGTACGCATGGCTAGGATACACGTTGCATCTCCGGAACTGCTCCTGACCGATTGCGGTGGAGAATCCCGGAAAGCTCAAAAAGCGCCCCCCGTTCCGGACATCCTCAAGCGAAAGAACCAATGACTGGTGCACATGCACGTCCTGTCCAAACGCAAAGCATCGCCGCGAGTCCCACCTCGCAACATTGTCGATTCCAGCATTTTATAGCAAAATGCAAAACCCACTTCGGCACTTGATATGGAAACGCGAGCAGTCAGGCGAATCTGCGCATTTCGTTTTCGGCCCAGGCCTGACGGTCGTCGAAGTCGCCGCTCGCAGAACCTACCTTCCCTTCTACCAATCTCCCTCTTGAACGGTACGACCTGTTAGAACGGGGCCGTTGGCTCGGCGCAAAACATGCTCTGCCACACTACCGAGCATGGTTCGCTTCAGACCGGAAAGTCCCCGCGTCGCCATCACGAGCAGATCCTCGGGCTCAGAAGCAAGGCGGAGAATCGTGGCCCCCGGATCGCCGGAGTCCACAACGTACGACCAAGACGAGTCCTCAATCGAAAGGGACCGGCCCCATTCTCGAAGATCTGACCTGGCCTTCTCCTCCAGCGCGTGAACGTCCGCCTCCGAAAAGTCAATCTCGTAGGTGGCAGGCAAAGCAGGAAGATCCACGACGTGGACGAGCGTAAGCGGCGCATCGTACAGGTCCGCCAAACGACCCGCGTACTGGAGTGCCGCCCGCGACAATTCCGAAAAGTCAATGGGGACCACGAGTCGCTCGATTGAGACCGAGGACCTCGCGAACCCGTTCTCTCCTTCCTCTGCTCGGGTCGTCAGAACCGGACACGGCGCCGTACGCAGCACCTCCTCCGCCGTACTCCCGAAAAAGACACGCTTGACGCCTCGGCGCCCGTGCGTGCCCATCACAATGAGGTCGATGTTTTCCTCGTCGGCAAAGTCAACAAGGTCGGGTGCCACCTCCCCGCTTCGCTTCGCCGAAAACGACAAACGGTCGTCGTCTGGCAGTAGTGCGTCCTTCAACTGCTCTCGGCACTGCTTCTCAAATTCTTCCTGCATCCGCTTCTCATCAAGCATGGGAGAGGGATCCCCGCCAACAAGGGGCCCGAGGGGAATTTCCTGAACGTGCCGAAGATGAAGGTGCGCCCCGGTTCGTGCAACCAGGTCAACGGCGTAGCTCAAGGCCCGCTTCGAGGAGGGTGAGAAGTCGAAAGGAACGAGGATGTTTTGAATCATAGTAGAAGCCGGAGATCAGATCTGTTTTGTTCGATGGGGTACTGAGACTCACCCGCCAACGCTCCGGGCTCGGGAAGGCACACCGAAGGGAGGCTTTTTGACCTGCGGTGGGGCCATAGAAGTACACGTCGACACTCAGAATTGCAACGAGGGGTCCGGTCAGTGCGTCAAAACGCTTCTTGTCGGCGTCTCCACACCTTTTCTGCCTGAGGGACGAAACTGTCGGGACCGTCCTGTTCGTTTTTCGTCACAAGAGGTTTTACAACAGACGAATCCTCACTGTATCATGAAACTCGTCGTTCCCGGTGGAAATGGATTCATTGGCTCCGACATTTGCCGCATCGCGGTCCAGAACGGACATGAGGTCGCGGCCTTCGGGCGCACGGGGCGGCCGCCGCTTACGCCCGCCCGACACCCGTGGACGGGATCGGTGGACTGGCGCGCCGCGGACGTTTTTGCCCCCGACACCTGGCGCGACCTTCTTGAGGATGCCGACGCCGTGGTGCACTCCATCGCGACGATTCAGGAGGATCCGTCCCAGAACCTCACCTTCGACCGGGTAAACGCCGAATCGGCACTGCTCGCCGCCGAAGAAGCGGACAATGCCGGCGTGGAGGCATTCGTTTTCCTCTCGGTGCGCGATAAGCCTCCCCTCCTTCCCCAAGAGTTTCTTATCGCCAAGCGACGGGCCGAGCGCGAAGTCTCTCGGCAGTTTCCTGATCTGCGCACCGTATCCCTTCGCCCCAATCTCGTCTTCGGGCCGCGCCGGCGGGGCTCCGCCACCATTGCGGCGGTCCTCAACCAGCTACCAGCCGCCACAGCGGGAGGCTACGCCGAACAGGAGGGCCGCCCGCTCCCGGTCGAGCTTGTGGCCGCGGCCGCTGTTCATGCAGCCACGACGTCAACACTTTCCGGCACACTCCAAGTCCCTCAAATTGCGGATATTGGGCGTACAAGCGGCTTCGTCGACCGGAACGAACTGTCCGAGCCGACGCTCACGCCGCTGCTCGCCGGCGTGGGCGGGACCGCACTCGCCACCTGGCTTTTGCGAAAATGGTGGGCCTAAGCCCTCCTGATTTCCGTTCGTCAGACGTTGGCTTGCGACCGCTACGGTGCCCCTATTCGTTCTCGTCGGCGGATGGTGCCCCCCATCATTTTCGTCGACGTGCATTGTTCAGAAGTTCGACTCGATTGGAGAAGAGCGATCCTCCGCCTCGATTTCTCGGAAAAAGAGGGAACGAGCGCCCCATTCTGCGAACACGCTTTGGGGCCGACCGTGCCTACCCAGAGCGAAATGTCTCCCAGGCCACTCGTCTCCGGTTTGCTTCCTTCGGTGCCTTTGATCCGCGAGATATTTCCGGATGGAGGAAAGCGGAGGCACCTGTGAGCCCACGCACTTTTCACAAACGGATTCACGCATCGGCATGATCGAACGCATCTCGATTCTCGGCACCGGCCTCATCGGGGGCTCCCTCGGCCTAGCCTGGCAGGTACGCCGGCCTGACGTTACCATCCGCGGCCACGACCAGCCTGAGGTGCTCGACACAGCGGAGGAGCGGGGGGCAATTGACGAAAAAGCCGCCGATCCGGTCACGGCGGTCGAGGACGCCGACCTCGTGGTCCTCGCCACCCCGCTGGCCAGCATCCTCAAGCTCCTCGACTCCATCGCCGATCAGGTGCCGGAAGGGGCATTCGTCACGGACGTCGGCTCGGTGAAACAGCCGGTGCTCGACCAGGCGGCGGAGGTGTTGCCCGATGACGTTCACTTTTTGGGCGGGCACCCAATGGCGGGCGCCGAACATGCAGGTATCGACCACGCCGATCCGCTTCTCTTCGAAAATGCCGTCTATGCCCTCTGCCTACCGTCCGATCTGGAGAACGAAGCCTTGGACGGTGACCTTGCGCCCGTCGTGGATCTGGTGGAGGCCACCGGTGCACGTCCCCTCCCCCTCACGCCAGAACGCCATGACCGCCTCGTGGCCGCCGTGAGCCACCTGCCGCAGCTCCTAGCCGTAGCCCTCGTCAACACCGTGGCCGAGAGCGACGACGCGACCACCGTCGCCAACCTGCCCCTGGAACTGGCGGGCGGCGGCTTTCGGGATATGACCCGCATCGCCTCCTCCCCGTTCAAGATGTGGCGCGACGTGCTCGTGGGCAACGAAGGGGCGATCCACGACGCCATGAGCCAGTTCCGACGCACGCTGCGAAGCCTCCGCAACCGTCTCATCGAAGAAGACCTCGACGGGCTGGAAGAGGCCTTTAATGATGCCCGGCAGGCCCGCGAGGCGATCCCGGCCGACGCGAAAGGCTTCCTCCATCCCCTCGCGGAGGTGCATGTGCGAGCCCCAGACGAGCCCGGGGTGCTCCACGAGCTGACCGGTTGCCTCGCGGACGCGGATCTCAACATCAAGGACATTGAGCTGCAAACGGTTCGGGAAGGAACTGGAGGCACCTTCCGGCTGGCGTTTGCCACCGACAGCGACGCCGATACGGCCGTGGAGGCCCTCAGCGCCGCCGACTACGACGCCTGGCGACCGTAGCCCGCATTGGTTCTCATTTGGGCTTGTCCCTGATTCCAAAGGGGTAGGTAGCCGTGGTTTTCTCCCCGAAAGGAAAAGCGTGATTGCCCTGAGAATCACGCTGCCTTCGTTGATTTGCAGTTCCCCCATCGGCTATCATAGAAAGGGTCAGGGTAAACACGCTCTTGCCCCCCTCCCTCTTCGTCTCTTTTGGCTGGTACGACACGCTTGCTATGGCCGATTCCCCCGACACGCTCAAAACAACGCCGCTCCACGACGCCCACGAAGCCCTCGGGGCCCGCATGATGGAATTCGGCGGGTTCGACATGCCGGTACAGTACACCAGCATCATCGAAGAGCACATGGCCGTCCGCAACGACGCCGGTCTCTTCGACGTGAGCCACATGGGCGAACTGCTCGTTCGCGGCCCGGAAGCGCTGGACTTGATCCAAACGCTGGTGACCAACGACGCCAGCAAGCTGTACGACGGCCGGGCGATGTACACGGTGATGTGTACGTCCGAGGGGGGCATCATCGACGACCTCATTGTCTACCGCCGGGCCGAAGACCACTACATGCTGGTCCTGAACGCGGCCAACGTGGAGCGCGACATTGAGTGGATCCGCAATCACAACGACGCGGGTGCCGAGCTCGAAAACGCCTCCGACGAAACCGCCCTCATCGCCCTCCAGGGCCCGCGTTCGCTGGAAATTGCCCAGCCGCTCCTCGACGACGACCTCGACGACTTGAAGTTCTACCACTTCTGGGAAGAGACCGACGGGGCGTTCCTCGATTGCGAGGAGGTGATCGTGTCCCGCACGGGCTACACGGGCGAGGTCGGCCTTGAACTGTACGTGTCGGCGGACGAGGCCGAGCATGTCTGGAATACCCTCTTGGAGGAGGCCGAGGAGCAGGGCCTCAAACCCGCCGGGCTGGGCGCGCGCGACACCCTCCGCCTCGAAGCCGGACTGTGTCTCCACGGCAACGACATTACCGAACAGACCAATCCCTATGAGGCGAACCTGGGCTGGCTCGTGAAGCTCGACAAAGGCGACTTCATTGGCCGGGATGCGCTCAAGTCCATCGCCGACGATGGGCCGAAGCGCAAACTGGTGGGCTTTGTGGCCGCCGAGCGCGGCATTCCGCGCCACGACCACATCATCCAGTCCCCCGACGAGGAAGAGATCGGCATTGTCACCAGCGGCACACAGTCCCCCATCCTCGATGCGGGCATCGGGCTCGGCTACGTCCCCAACGATCCCAAATACACCGAGCCCGGCCAGTCGCTTCTCATTGCCAGTCGACGGCGGTCCTTTGAGGCCACCGTCAAAAGGCCTCCTCTCCATAAGGACGATTAGCAGAACGGGGCAACTTCTCCTCTTCTTTCCTTCTATTCATTTCTTGCTCTGATGGACGCCGAAGTTTTTCTCACGTATTCCAACGTTAGTGAAGAAGACGTTCGCGACCGAACCGTGGTCGTGATCGACGTGCTGCGGGCGTGCTCGACCATCGTCACGGCCCTCGACCGAGGGGCGCGGGCCGTGATGCCAGTTGCGGACATGGCGGAAGCCGGAAAAATCGTGAGCAACCTGGATCCGGACGTGTACCGACTCGGGGGCGAGCGAGACAGCGAAAAAATCGATGGGTACGACCAGGGCAACTCGCCCCTTGAATACACCCGGGCAACCGTCGAGTCGCGCGACATCGTTCTCAACACCACCAACGGTACCCGTGCCCTCAAACAAGCCACCGCGGCGGAACATCTGGTCGCAGGCTGCTTCCTGAATGCCGACCGCGTGGTGGACTTTGTGCAGGAGGTCGACGACCAGGTCACCATCGTCTGTGCCGGACGTCAAAACCGACTGGCCCTTGAAGACACGCTGTGCGCCGGCCTCCTGCTTGCGCGGCTCTGGGACCGCGAGGAGCCCGACGTGGTCACCGACTCGGCCCATACGGCCTTCACCCTCTACGAAACGGACCGAGACCACCTCTCTTCGGCTCTTCGGGGCGCCAACCACGCTGAGCGCTTAACCCAGCAGGGCTACGGAGACGACCTGGACTACTGCTTCCGAACAGACGCAGTCCCGGTCCTGCCCTACTACACCGAGAACCGCCTCCTCCGCTATGAGGACATGTAATCGTTCAGGACGTCTCCGGCCGGTCGCCCTTGCGTTTCACCACGGCGCTACACCAAAAAGGGCCCTGCGACAAACAATCCGTACGCGACCAAAAGCAGAACGCCCCCCCAGCGCGGCACGCGCTGCGCCGCCATCAGTAGGGTAATGAGCAGAATCGTACCCGCGCACACCGGTAGGTAGAACTGGCGAGTGATTGCCGCCACCGGCACGGGTCGCACCAGCGCGATGATCCCCGCGTTGAAGCAGAAAAACGCGAGCGCAGACCCGACAACATTCCCGAACGCCACGTCGGGCCGTCCCTTCAAGGCAGCGGGCAACTCGCGGGCCACCTCCTCCACGCTCACGAGCAAGGCGAGGAGGGTCATGCCGAAGAGGGTATCGGTCCATCCGAGCGCCGAAATGAGGGGCCGCGCGCCGCGAATGAGCAATTCACTTCCCACGATTACTCCCGCAAGAGATGCCCCAAACCAGGTCATCGTCCCTCCCAGCCCGGATGGCCCCTCCTCTTCCATCTCTTCCTCTACAGCCTTCGTCGGCGCCACGTGAATGCCCTGCCGCTCCCACCAAAGCAGAGTCCCTACAGCCACCGCATACGCCCCCAGTAACAGGGCCCCGTCGATCCGAGACAGCTGGCCATCAAGCGCGAGTCCCGTCAAGAGCCCCACCGCCACCACCGGCACAGAAAGGATGCGGCGCGGCGCTCGGTCGAACACCAGCGGCACGACCACTGCCGTCACCCCGAACGCGAGGGCAAGCGCCACCATCGCCGCGCCTACGATAGTGCCCATCGCCATGCCCGCGGCTTCATCATAACTGGCCACCGCTCCCACGGCCAAGTTTTCCGGATCGAAGCCGATGAAGACCACGCTGATGAGAAAAGACGAAAGCCCCACGCTGCGAGACAACCCTACCGTGCTCTCCACCAGCTGCTCGGACGCAGCGATGACGAGAACAAGCCCGCCGACGAAAAGCCCAACAGCCCCTAAAAGCGACATGATTGTTCGGGGAAGTGCGTGCGACGACATCCAGGTGCCAATTCCAGGTGAGACCTCATACCTACACCCTGCGAAAATTGATCGCAGCCGGAAACCCACCCCCCGGTCCGCTAATACGAGCGAGCGATGCACACGAGAGGGAACGACCGATCCGTGATGCCCCCTGAAGACGGGTTCGGCTCGCAGGGAGGCCACAGTCTTTCGACAGACCTTTTTCCTTTGAAGCCCCGTATTTTCTCCATGATTGAGGTTCTCATTTTAGACGCCCAGGAACTCGCTCAGCGCCAGATGGGGTCCCAGGCCATGCGGGCCGGGGCCATGGGCGGCGCCAACATCGAATCGGCCGTCCGCAATCAGATGGCCAAACGGCTGCAGAAAGGCCTATCGAACCAGGGCATCGACGTAACGATCAACAAATCGGGCTCTCAGGGGCTGGAGATTACAATCAATAATCCCGCCGAGGCCGCATGGAATCAAGGGGTGATCGCCTGGATGGTGGCGAAGGTCATGCCCAGCTCTATTGAGTATACCATTGCTCCCTCCATCCGCGAAACGCTCGAGGAGAACGGGATCGACGGAGAAGTGGAGGTGACGTAGTCGCTGCGTGGTTTGCGGCTCCTGCGGCCGCGGGACACCGTTGATTCTTCCCCTCCCCTTCCGCTCAACCCGATCGGCCAACCACGACCACGTTTCGGATCTCCGTCCCAAATCTGCACCCTGCGCAAATCGCGCCCTCCGCATCATCGCGCCTCCCGTCACGTTTCCCACCCTTGTAGACGCGGCGTTCGATAAAATCCGGCAGTATGCCGGCTCGAGCACCGTGGTTGTCGCCCACCTTTCAGAGACCATCACCGTCATTGCGGATTTCGCCCGACAGGGGGAGGTCCGTGCCGCCTCCGGAAGCAGACAAAGTTGATTGTCCGAATAGCGCGCAAGGAGCTTTCAGAAGAAAAGGATCGCAGCGTCTTTGAAAAGCGGTACCAGGAAGCACAAGACGCACTGCAGGCGCCATAGATGTCTGAGGTGTATCTTCAGTCAGGAAAGTCCAGCTCCAATTGCTTTCCGTAGGAGGGTTCTTTTCTGGTAAGCGAGGAGACGCTGATCCCCAGTAGGCGGACCGGCTCCTCCGGTGGACTGGGCCGCCGCAGGAGCC
>CAZTDC010000027.1:0-9860 GCA_964612165.1 uncultured Salinivenus sp. | reverse complement strand
CTGATCCCCAGTAGGCGGACCGGCTCCTCCGGTGGACTGGGCCGCCGCAGGAGCCGCTTGACGAGCACCAGGAGCTCTTCCGGGTCGGCTACCGCCCGCTCCAAGGTGGTTTGGCGGGTGCTGGTCTCATGATCGTGGCTCTTTAGTTTAAGGGTGACGGTGCGGCCTTTCATCGCACCGCCGTCTGGCCCTGCTTTTTGGAGGCGCCGCGCGACCTGCCCTGCAATCTGTTCCAGTCGGGCGAGCATCTCCTCCGTGTCTGAAAGGTCCTCCCGAAACGTCTTCTCCGAACCGACCGACTTGCGCTCCCGATCCGGCTTCACGGACCGGTCGTCCTTGCCCATCGCCAGCTTCTTAAAGTGCGTCCCCCGCTTTCCAAAGTGATGCCTCAGGTTGCGCTCGGGGAGTTCTTGTAAATCAGCTCCGGTCTGAATCCCGAGTCCATGCATCTTCTCGGCCGTCGCGGGCCCGATGCCGCGGAAGTCTTCGATGGGCAAATCGGAAATGAAGGCCAGCTGCTCCTCCGGCGTCACGACAGTGAGACCATCGGGCTTGTCTCGGTCTGAAGCGACCTTCGCCACGAACTTCGACGGCCCAACGCCGGCAGACGCCGTGAGCCCCGTCTCTTCGTAGATCTCCGTTCGGATGCGCTGTGCTATCAGCGTCCCTGAGGGCGGACCCTTCTTTGGATCAGTGACGTCCAGGTACGCCTCGTCGAGAGAAAGCGGCTCAACGAGATCGGTGTAGCGATGAAGAATAGCCCGGATGGTTCGGGACTCCTCCTTGTAGGCCTCCATCCGCGGGGAGACGAAGATCAGATCCGGGCACTTCCGATCCGCTTCGACGGCGGGCTGGGCCGAGTGCACGCCATACGGCCGTGCCTCGTAGCTGGCGGTCTGAACGACACCCCGCGGTGGTTCTCCCCCGACGGCAATCGGCTCACCGGCGTACTTCTCGGGGAAGTCCCGTTGCTCGATGGCCGCGTAAAAGGCGTCCATGTCGACGTGGATGATTCGCCTCTCCCTTTGAGTCCCTCCCTCCTGTTTCGAGGCCTTGTGTCCACCGGGATTGGAGCCGCCTTCGCTGGTCATCCTGCTTCTGGGGATTCGTTCATGCTGTCGATCCACTGGGATTCCCTAACACGAAGGGCACACGAGATTCTAGCGCGTTGTCCCTTGTCTGTAATACGTTGATAGATCGGGACCTGAGTGGTCGCGGTTGGCGTTTAAAAATCTAACTAGAGTGGATCTAACCCGGAGTTGTATCCACGGCGATTTGACCAATCCTTAAGGTAGCAACTTACGTGGCAAGATGAGCGAACGAGGGGCCGAAAAGCATGCCCCCGCTCGCTTGACTCCGCTTAACCGCAATCCCTGTAAAGCCTTCCGCTACTTATGCCTGAAGCTAAGTCCGTCTGGGACTATCCGCGTCCTCCTGCCCTCGATCCTTCCGACCGACGCGTCCGGATCGTGTTCAACGACACGACCATAGCGGACACGACCGACGCCGTCCGCGTGCTCGAAACCAGCCACCCACCGGTCTTCTACCTTCCGCCCGAAGACATCGCAACCGATCACCTGGAGCAGACCTCCCGCACCACGATGTGCGAGTTCAAGGGACGGGCCTTCTACTTCACCGTCACGGTGGGTGACCGCTCGGCGGTCAACGCCGCGTGGGCCTATCCCAACCCCGTCGACCGTTACGAGGCCCTCACCGACCACGTCGCCTTCTATCCGAGTGAGATGGACGCCTGCTTCGTCGACGATGAGGAGGTTCGCCATCAGGAGGGGGACTTCTACGGCGGCTGGATTACAGACGACGTGGAAGGCCCGTTCAAGGGCGGCCCTGGCACGATGGGGTGGTGACCCCTACACCTCCTGTTCTTTCTGAAAGAGGATTACAGATCCCGGAGTCCAATTGGGATCCCGCTCCTTGGCGACTCGAAGCCTCCAGGGGGGTAATCTCTCATCCGTCGGACTAGTCGACGCGGGAGAGCGCACGTTCGAGATCGGACTCCAGATTGTCGGCAGTTTCAACACCCACACTGAGGCGCAGTAGCGAGTCGGTTAGACCAATTTTTTCGCGCTCTTCCGGGGGGATGGACGCGTGCGTCATGGACGCTGGATGTTCAATCAAGCTCTCGACGCCGCCCAGACTCTCCGCCAGCGTGAAGACGTCCACCTTATCGAGAACTGCGAGGGCCTTTTCCATGTCGTCGTCGACCAGTTCGAACGAGATCATGCCGCCGAAGTCGCTCATCTGCGATTTCGCCAGCTCGTGACCGGGGTGCGACGGCAGACCCGGATAGCGCACCCGCCCTACCGTTGGATGATTGTCGAGCATGGTGGCCAGGCGGCGGGCATTCTCGCAGTGCCGCTCCATGCGGAGATGGAGCGTTTTCGTTCCTCGCAGGGTCAAGAAGCAATCCATGGGGCCCGGCGATGCGCCTGTGCTCTTCACCTGAAATCGGAGCTTTTCGGCCCACTCGTCCGAGTTGGTGCACACCGCGCCCAGAATCAGATCGGAGTGCCCCCCGAGGTACTTCGTCGCGGAATGGAGCACAAGGTCAGCCCCGAGCGCAATGGGTTGTTGCAGGTAGGGAGAAGCAAACGTATTGTCGACCGCCACGTCTACGTCATGCGCATGTGCCCGGTCGCAAAGGGCTTCGATATCCACGATCCGCATGAGGGGATTCGTGGGCGTTTCGACCCAGAGGAGCACTGTATTCTCCGTGAACGCCTCTTCAACGCGGGCCGGATCGCTCATGTCGACGAACGAGGTGTGAATGTCGAGCGGCTCAAACACCTGCTCCATAAGTCGGAACGTGCCGCCGTACAGGTCGTCGGTGGCCACGACGTGATCGCCGGGACGCAGGCTCTTCATAATGGCATCGATGCCGGCAACCCCTGAACTAAACGCGATCCCATGTTCTGCGCCCTCCAGACTCGCGAGGTTGCCTTCGAGCGCCGTGCGGGTCGGATTGGACACGCGGGAGTATTCGTGGCCCTTGTGCTTACCGGGCGCCTCCTGAGCGTAGGTCGAGGTTTGGTAGATGGGGGTCATCACCGCACCAGTGGATGGGTCGGGCTGCTGGCCGGCATGCACGGCACGGGTCCCAAACCCGGAATGAAGGTCGGACAGAGAAATCGAGGAATCGAGATCGTCTGACATAATAGGGTCGTCTTGCATTTCCGGAAAACAGGAAAAGAGCAGACAGTCCCCCTACACACGAGAACCCGAGTTCCTTTCGGGAACCCGGGTTCTCACTTCACAGGAACGTCCTTCAATCGACATCGGCGCTAGTTCCCGCCTTGCGACTGTCCGCCTTGCTGCAATTCCATTCCTGCGCAATCCTCGACCTGCTTCGCTTTTCGAATCTGCTCAGTCTGAATGTATGCAGTGACGAGAGCAACACAGGCATCCTTCCGAAGAGAGTCTCCCGTATCGGCCAACTGACGGGCCTGCTCCAACGGCGGGATGGCGTCCTCAAAGATCTTCCGCTTTCTCTTTTCCAATTCCCTGCTCCTCTGATCCAGCATATTCACGGTCTGCTTCTCCTCTTCCGTTGGCTCTCGATTTTCCTCCATAGCCGCATCCCGAATAGAGGCTAGTGAATCCTCGACCGACCGGATACTGTCCTGTACCTGTTTGCCCTTATTCGAGTAGGCGGCACCGAGGTTGTACTGAGCCTTCACGTTTCCGGGCTCAATTTCAACGGCCTTCTCGAATTGTTCGATGGCATCGTCGTAGCGTTCTGCCTGTAGCAGCATGGTGCCGTAGTTGTACCGGTAGGTGACATTTTCCGGATTTGCCTCAATCTGCTTCCGGTACTCTTTCATGGCCTTCTCGGTCTGACCGGATCGATTATAAGCATTCAGCAGCCGTCCCTGAAGTTCAGCGAGCGGAGTTGCCTCGCTCAGATCAGCCGTCAAAGACACGGGGTCACCGACGCCGCTCTTCGAAAGGGTGTCCTGGACCACCCCTCCCTTGTAGAACAGCTGGACTCGCAACTGTCCTTTCTTTTGCTTCTTCTCGAAGGTGCCCGACACCGTACCTCCATCACTATCGATATTAACCCTATCCGGAACAGTGCCGTCTACATCCCGCGAGCTGCCCCCAGCTTCGACAGTCCCGGAGTATCCCAGTCTCGAAGAACCAGAAATCCGAAAGTATGTCGGCCGATTATTTAAATCCTTACGAGCCTCCTCGAGGAGAGAAATGGCCTCTCCCATTTGCTCATTTCGCATATAGAGCGAGCTCAAAATGTTGTAAGCGTTTTTATCCGGGTTCTTGGCCTTCTCAATGTACTCCTCGAGAACGGGGACCGCATTATTCATCGTCCCGCCCTGCTTCATTTGCTCCATATTGAGGAGGGCAACCGCCTCGTTGAATATCACACTCGCCGAGTCGGGCTGGGTGCTGGACGCTGCCCCGAAATGCGCGGCCGCGCGACGAAAGCTGGATGAATCGGAGGTGCGCTGCGCCTTCCGAAACATCTTTGCCCCCTGCTGGACCTGCTGCGTGTAGGTCAGCGATCTTTTCGCATCGATCTCGCTCCGTAAGCCCGGGTCCTCTTGTATGGCACTATCTTCGGCTACGTGCGCCTGGCGGTAGAGGTCTTTGTACTCTTCGTAGGCCATTGTGCTGTCGGCCATCTGCCGTAGTACCTGGGCCCGCTTGTCAAATGCTTTCGCTCGCAAAGCAGGGTCTTTCTTCGCCAAGGCCGTATCAATGTTGGCGAGGGCCTGCTCGTACTGGTTCTTGTCCACGGCTTCCTTCGCCTTATCGAGATACGGGCTGCTCGCTCCGCATCCCGCTAAAATTCCAAGCAGGACCCCGCTCAATACAAAAGTAACGAGTGCTGATCGTCGTGTCGTTGTCATGGTCACGGTTTGGTCCGTAGCAGAATACTCAAATGAGTGCGTCAGTAGAATCGGCGCCGTCATAAACGAGACCGCCTAGAGCATCGTCCATCTGTGAAGGCGGAATCCGCCGTTCTACGCAAGTTCCGAGTCACGCTGTTGAAATTCGACTAGCCAATCGGTTTGCCGGCCGCTTCCTTTGAGCGTAACCTCTTCGTCAAGGCCGGACGTACAGTCGTGGGGTCTTGCGTTGGTGAAGGCGCTTGACGGATGTTGCAATCATTTCAATCTACGATGGCGCAGCAGTCTATTCAACAATAATTCCGTCATGCCTCCGTGAACTTCCGTTTCGTACCAGCCCAGACACACCGATCCTCGTAGCCAAAACCATATTAGCGAGGGCCCGCCCCAGTTCTCTCTACCGACTGGCCTTCGACAGCCCCGTACACTCTTCAACCTGCGCAGCTCTTCCCGGTCGATTGGTCTGAACGTAAGCAACCATGAGGGCCCTGCAAGCATCCTGTCGAAGGGAGGACGACGCATCGTCCATCTGTCGAACTCGTTCCAACGGAGGGATCGCCTCCTTAAAGTAATTCCTTCGTTTCTGCACAAGCGCTTGAATCTGCTCCTCCAGTTTCGTGGGGTCGGACACGGCGGTGTCCGATGAGAGGGTATCGGAAGCGGCGCTCCCCAGGGCAGCCTTCCGCTTTTCGAGCACAGAAATGCTATCGTCCCGAACCAAGGCCGCATTCACATATGCAGCCCCAAGGTTGTACTGACTTCCTACATGAGTGGGTTTAATCTCAATGGCTCGTTTTAGCTGAGCGATGGCCTCAGTGTATCGTTCTGCCTTCAACAGAAGGGCCCCGTAGTTGTATCGATATAAAGCATTTTCAGGCGCCCTTTCGACTTCTGTCCGATAGGCCTTCAAAGCTTCATTTGCCTTCCCGGCCCGATTGTATGCGTTCAACCGGAGGCTCTGAAGGTTTTGATTCGACGGATGCATCCGCACACCCTGATCAAGAAGATCGATGGCCTTCGACGTTTGGTCGTTATCCAGGTAGAGTTGACCGAGAATCTTGTAGGCCTTGGTCGAGGCCGTATCGGCCCGTTCAACGTACTGCTCCAGAACCGGAATAGCCTCCTTCCGTTGCCCAATTCGAAGCCGAGAATAGGCCTCATTCAAAACGGGCCGCGCCGAATCGGGCCGCGTGGCCCCAGCCGCCCCGAAGTGGGAAGCAGCTCTCCGATAGAGCGCCTGGTCTCCCCTTTTATTGGCCCGGTTATAGGCAAGCTTGCCTCGATCCATCTCCTGATCGAAAACGTGCGTTCGCTTGGCCTCCACATCCTTCCGGAGGTCCGCGTCGAACGATAGCGCCTGCTCTTCCGCCTCCCAGGCCCGGCTATGGAGATCTTTATACTCGTCGGGAGGCGTCGTGCTGTCCGCCATTCTGCGAAGGACTCGGGCGCGAAGGCGGAACGCACCGGTGTCGGCCGAATCTTCTTCGAGGGCCTCCTCGATTTTCGAAAGAGCCTCCTGGTAATTTCCTTCCGTCAAGGCCGTTTCTGCTGTGTTCACCTGGGGACTACTGCCCCCACAGCCCGCAACTAATCCCAAAAGAAGCCCAGCACTCAGAATCAACAACGTCGCCGTCTGCTTCCCTGTCATCATGTTGAGTGGTCAAGCGTTCGAAAATCCAATCGAGAATCCAAAGGCCCCACGTGTAGATCGGGGTTATCGCCCCCGGGGGACATTGTAACTGCTCGGCGGGTTTCCTTTCTTGGAAGCGCTCACAAATTGAAGAAGGAGTACGACCAAACAGGGCGTACGTCAACCTGATAAGGGTGCACGCATTGTGCGGTCGCATTGGTTCCGCGTGTCAGCTGTTCCTGCTGACATTCTCGAACGGCATGCCTTTTTCCACTGATCCACCCGTGTCCCGATGGAATCGTCCGACGCTCCGACCGATCTCGTTCCGCCGAGCCTACAGCGACTGCTGAATGACATCCTCGACTACGCGGGGCTGTTCCCCCCCGCCGACCTCTCCCTCGCGCAGGCTATCCAAAACTACGCCGAGTACCGGGACGAGCCCGAATCGTGGATGCTCTCACGGTTTGTACTTCCGGTACGCCGGCTGCCCGACCTAACGACCTACCAGGGCCTGTTTTCCGGCGAGGAGCCATACCGGTTTTCCGTCCTGGGCACCGGGGGCGCCGACCGCGATACGTTCCTCGATGCGTTTGCTCGCGACCTCGACGTGATTGACACCTTCGACGAGGAGTACGGCGGTCGTGCGGAGGTGAACGTGATGGAGGTCCCGCTCCCAGCGTCCCTGGTTGGCAGTTCCCAAACCGACTTCGAATCCTTCTTCGACGCTGTCCACAAGCGCCTGGTGGAGACCGGCACCGCCAAGCTCGACTTCTTTTTCGAGCTGCCGATGCGATCCGACGCGGTCACGAAACTGCCCGATCTCTGCGCCGCCGTCGCCGAGCACAACAGCAAGCAGCCCGTGCCTCCGCGCTCGGAGATGGGTCTCAAGATGCGCTGCGGCGGGGCCGAGCCGAGCGACGTCCCCTCCGTCCCCCACGCGGCCGCTCTTATAACAGCCTGTCGCAACGCAAGTATTCCGTTCAAGGCGACGGCCGGTCTGCACCACCCCATTCGCCACTACGACGACGGATTGGACACCGAAATGCACGGCTTCCTCAACGTCTTCGGCGCCGCCGTTCTGGCCAACGAGCACCAGCTGTCTGAAGATAAAGTCCAGACCATTCTCTCCGAAGAAACAGCCAATAATTTCCGGTTTGAAAAGAACACGTTTTCCTGGCGAGACTTGAGCGTAACACTTGATGATATTCAGCACGTGCGCGAGTCTCTAGCCCTCTCTTTCGGAAGTTGCAGCTTCGAGGAGCCCGTCGATCACCTGCGCGACCTCGAACTCTTGTAGAGTCTGGAATGCGGAGTCGGATACCTACTATACCTGACGCACCAGCTTGGGACTCCTCCTTTGAAAAACCCTCACGGTAAAAGATGCAGCGTGCGGGACATCCATCTTCCGATTTTTCTCGCCCTCAACGACGTTTGTTGACGCCCCCAGCCTTTTCGTTCCGACGAGAGTCCTTTGTTCACACCTTCAACTGTTTCCCATGAACGACTCGACGACCGACCCTTCCTTCTCGACCTTTCTCGACGTAGATGAGGAGAGTCCATTCCCCATCCAGAATCTTCCGTACGGCGTCTTCTCCCCGCCGACCTCCTCTACCCCTCGCGTGGGTGTCGCCATCGGCGATCAGGTCCTCGACCTTGCGCTCCTCAATGCCGAAGGGGCCTTCGACCACACGACGGTCAACGACAGTCGCCCCTTCGCGGAGGCGTCGCTTAACGCATTTATGGCCCTCGGCAAATCCGTGTGGACGGCCGTCCGGGAGCGCGTCCACACCATGCTACGCGCCGACACGTCCGACCTCCGCGACGACCCAAGCCTCCGGGAAAAAGTTTTGCACGACCGCGACGCCGTGACGCTCCACATGCCCGTCGAGGTCGGCGACTACACCGACTTCTATTCGTCGGAGCACCACGCCCGGAACGTGGGGACGATGTTCCGCGGCCCCGAAAATGCGCTGAAGCCCAACTGGAAGCACCTCCCCGTCGGCTACCACGGTCGCGCGAGCAGCGTCATCTCGAGCGGCGAGGATGTGCGCCGGCCCTGCGGCCAGACCCGCCCCGATGACGACGAGTCGCCCGTCTATGGCCCCACTCAGCTCCTCGACTTCGAACTGGAGGTTGGTTTTTTCACCGGGCCCGGGAACGACCGGGAGACGCCCATCCCCATTGACGAGACGCCGGAGCACATCTTTGGTTTTTGCCTCGTCAACGACTGGAGCGCGCGTGACATTCAGGGGTGGGAGTACGTGCCCCTCGGCCCCTTCCTCGGCAAGAGCTTTGCCACCACCATCTCGCCCTGGATCGTGCCGATGGCGGCGCTGGAGCCGTTTCGGATTCCCGGCCCCGAGCAGAACCCAACCCCCCTCGACTATCTCCAGCACGACGGCGACTGGGCCTTCGACGTAAATCTGGAAGTAGACCTGCAGTCTCAGGCAATGGATGCCCCGAAGACCGTCTGCAAGTCCAACTTTAAGCACATGTACTGGAGCGTCTGCCAGCAGCTGGCCCACCACACGGTGAACGGCTGCAACACAAAGCCCGGTGACCTCATGGCCTCCGGCACCATCAGCGGTCCCACCGAGGACAGCTACGGCAGCATGCTGGAGCTTTCGTGGCGCGGCCAAAACCCGGTGGAGCTCCCGAGCGGCGAGACACGTGCCTTTCTCGAAGACGGGGATCGCGTCATCCTGCGTGGACACGCCCAGGGGGACGGCTATCGCGTGGGCTTCGGTACTGCTGAAGGCAAAGTGCTTCCGGCGTCCTGCCAGTAGTCTCCGGGACATTTGAGGCGACATCCGTCTGTATCTGCATCCACTGTGAGACTGGACGGACAAAGAGCGGCAGCGGGGAGTGAACGCCGGTTTTCACAGGATGCCCTGTCTGTGGCAGTCCTCTCCCACACGCTCCTCCTCCACCCGTCGCTTTCGCCCGTCCAAAGCCGACGGTCCGGAGGAGTCCAAAACGTCTGCAGTGGCCAGTGAGCGGGGACTCGGACCGGAAGCCAACCCTGCCATCTTTGCAGTCGCTTCACGCATTACGTCTCTCGAATTGACGCCCTGGCAGACCCGAACAGCCACAACGTCGTCCTTTATGCAAAGGCGTGTCACTCCGTCGGATTTCCCCGTCGGACTGACAGGAAGTTTGGAAAGAAGTTTGGGGTGGTATAGCAGTTGCATAGTAGGTAGAGTGAATTGCAGAAGCGAGGATGCGTGATCATCGGTCACGCCCTCTGCCCTCTTCACTACCATCGAACGAATCAACCAAACCACCCATGACGAGCTTGAGCCGCACCCGCAACCGCAACCTCAACGACCTCCAGCGCGAGATTGACC
>CAZTDC010000026.1:0-18565 GCA_964612165.1 uncultured Salinivenus sp. | reverse complement strand
GGCAGAGAGTCTGGAGCCTCCATGAGGACGGGTTCGACTTATGCGAAAGATGGTGTCTTCGCGTTGCAATCTACATCTCTCACGAAGCCTCAACCGCCATCTCCTCGTGCAAATCGGCGCGGGTCTCGTTCAATCGCTGTTCCATCGCGTCGCTGAGGACCACGTCGTAGCCTTCTTCGCTGCGTTCAAGGGCGCGAAGGCGGCCGGGAAGCTCGGCGACGCGAGCAGCGGCGTGTTCGCGGAGGGCGTCGAGCGGCCGGGAGGCCCCCGTCTCGGTCCGTTCCCCTCCGGCCATGACGCGGTCGAGGAGGGGCGCGCCGGCGTGTCCGTGATCCTCTTCGGTAACAATCACGTCGCGCACAGCCGTGCCGTCTTCGTACTGGCGCACGACCTGCTTGCGCCCGGGCAGGTTTGACTTTTGGGAGGAGAGCTTCATGCGCGGCTCGCCTGCGTAGCCGCACAGCTTGTAGGCGCTGTCGAGGGCCGGCTGGTCGGCGGACGTACCCATTTTCGTGCCGACGCCGAAGCCGTCGATGGGCGCCCCCCGATCCAGGAGGTCGACAATTTTGTGCTCGTTAAGGCCGCTGCTGGCGAAAATCATCACGTCTTCCAGCCCAGCATCATCGAGAAGACGGCGCGACTGTTTGGCGAGCTCGGCCAGGTCGCCCGAGTCGAGCCGAATGCCGCGAATCCGAAAGTCCTCCCCATTTTCCTCGGCCAAAGAAATCACCTTGCGCACCCCGTCGAGGGTGTCGTAGGTATCCACCAGCAAAATTGTCTCCGGATACAGGTCCGAAAATTCTCGGAAGGCCTCGATCTCCGAGTCATGGGCCTCCACGTAGCTGTGGGCCATCGTCCCGGTAATGGGAATGTCGTAGGCCTGTCCGGCGGCCACGTTGGAGGTGGCATCGACGCCGGCGATGTGGAAGGCACGCGCCGCTTTCATGGCCGCGTCGGTGCCGTGCATGCGGCGCATCCCAAAGTCGGCCACGAGCCGATTCTCACCGTCGGCCGTGGCGGCCCGCACGACCCGCGTCGCCTTCGAGGCCAACGTCGTCTGCACCGTAATCTGGTTCAGCAGAAAGGTCTCCGCCAGCTGCGCCTCCCCGATGGGGCCCACAACTTCGACGATGGGTTCGTCGGGGAAGACGGGCGTGCCCTCCGGCACGGCATACACGTCGCCCGTAAACTCGAAGTCGGCCAGCCAGTCCAGAAAGTCGTCGGTAAACTGGTCTTGCTCGTCGAGGTAGGCGAGCGCCTCATCCGAGAAGGACAAATTCTCCAGATAGTGGAGCGCCTGCTCCAGGCCGCAGGCCAGCAGGTAGTTTCGGTCCTTCAGGCGACGCACGAACAGATCGAACACCGCCGTCTCGTCCATGCCTTCGCGCCAGTAGGCCTGAAGCATGGTGAGCTGGTAGAGGTCCGTGTAGAGAGCCGCCGTCTCAGGGCGAAACTGATCGTCGAAAGCCATAAACACAAAGGGGTTGACCCGAAGATCAACAGCGAATGGTGCAACACGTCCGTTCTTTATCTACTGCCGACCCCGCCCGTCTTTTCCAAATGCGGATCACGTCGGGCCTAACGGCCCGATTGATCAGCACGCTCGGGTGCAGAACACAATTCCCTTACGGCGTCACGTCCACGGACGCATCGAGCGCCCGATCGATGCGGGCCTTGGTTTCGGAGAGGTGAGCCCGCGTATCGCGGTCGAGCGAGCCCCGGTTGAGGGTTCGTCCAATTTGCTCGGACAACTCAACCAACTCAAGCCGGGCCAGCGATCGGACGCTCTCAGGGGCGCTTAGCTGATCGATGCCCGAAAAACTGATGGTGATCCAGCTGGTCGTATCCAGCAGGTAGTCGATCAGGCGATCGGTGTAGGCGCGTTGCAGGTTGCGGCGGAACGAGTTGATCGCAACCGAGCGGGGCCCGTCCGTATCAAGCTCGCTCCAGATGGCGTCGGTGAGGCGCGGCAGCAGGTCGCCGGGACCATAGGCCTCGCTCTCCACCCGCACCTGATTGTCAATCATGCGCTTCAGGCGAGCCGGGTGGAGCAGTTCGCTGAGCAGTCCCGTCTGCACCATGTCGACGTACTCGTGGACGGGATAGTCGATCTGCAGGCTTCCGGACACGCCCCAGTGGGCGTGGCGGTCGGGGGCCAGCTTGTTGAGGCGCTCGGGCTCGAACTGAAACGCATCGGGCGCAAACGCCGCCTCGACGAGCAGATCGACCGCCTCGCGCTGCTTCTCGGCGGAGACGGGGCGGAACGGCATCCGAGCGTCGGGCGTGCCCTTGTGGTCGCGGGCCACGTACATGCCGCCGATGGTCTTGGTGACCGGCATCAGGGTCCGGAAGCGTTCCATGATGAGCGCCGTCGTGGCCTCACGGAGGCGGTGGTAGCGCTCGCCCTCAGCGATGAGCCGATCATCGAGTTTCGGCTCCACCTTGCGCGCGAGTTGGGTGCGCGTCTGGGCGAAGGACAGCGGACTGGATCCCAGTTCCCAGGCGTTCGTCAGCGGGTCGACGGCGTAGGGCCCAAGCCAGTTGTCTTCGTCGGTGCCGTAGGTGTGAAGCGAGTCGCTCGACTGCGCCGCAATCTTGTCGAGCCCATTCTTCTCGGCGGTTGTCGTGTCAGCGAGGGGCGCATCCCGGGTGAACGGCTCGTCCGCCGATTGCTGGGCGATCGGCATGTACCCGTACTTGATGGCCCATTCGTCGTAGGTGCCGACGTTCGGGTTCCAGTAATGACCCTGATTGTTCTTGTCGAGGGCCACATTCACCGGCGCGTAGTCCATGACCGAGAGACTCAGGCCGTGCTCCCGGGTGTAGCTCTCATCTTGAAGCTTGCCGGTAGGAATGCCCGAGGAGGCCTTGAAGTTGTGGCGCAGGCCGAGCGTGTGGCCGACCTCGTGCATAACGAGGTCCTTGATGGCGGCCCCAAGGTATTCGTCCGGCATTGGGGCCCCCGGGTTGAGTGTGCCTCGAGCCCGAAGGACCGCCCGCTGCAGTCCCAGCTGCTGCGCCTTGCCGCGCTCCGCCCAGCAGGCGCGCCGGGCCAGCTTCGCCGGAAACATCTGCTGCAGGGCCTGAGTCGTGCGCTGCATGGGAAGCCGATTCGGCCGATTCTCCGACGCGTTCGTCTCCGGCGTCAGTCCCTCATAGGTCTGCTTCCATCCGCGCACAAACCCCGACGAAATGAGAATGTCCGCGTTTAAAATCTCGCCCGTCCGAGGGTCCGTCTGGGAGGGGCCAATGGCGTAGCCCATCTGGTGGGCGGCCGTCCATCGCACGGTCGAGTACCGGATGTCTTCGGCACTCCAGGACGAGTCGTCCGGGGCGTCCTTGGCCACAACGGCGTTCTTGTACCCTGCTTCCTCGAAGGCCTCATTCCAGGCTTCAATGCCCTCCTTCACGTGCGGCCGATATTCCTCCGGCACGCTGTGATCGACGTAGTACACGATGGGCTCCTCCGGCGCCACGAGCTCCCCCTGCTGGTAGGCCGCCGTGTCGCTGGGAGCCAACCGCCACCGGTTCACGTAGCGGAGGTAGGGATCGTCTTGCTTGTCTTTTGAGAAGTCCTTGATCGCGTTGGTGAAGTACCCCACCCGGTCGTCGGCCAGTCGCGCCTGCATCGGGCGCTCCGGCAGCTTGAAGAATGAGTACCGCACGCCGACGGGGATGGACCGGTAGTCGGGGAGGGCACCGCCGCCGATGAGAGGCGGATCCGATCCCTTGTAGTTCAGCATCGCGTCGATCTCCATGTTCCGCTCAAATCCCTGTACGCTGTCGACGTAGCTCGTCCCCCCCTGAAACTGCACCGGCTTGTCGCCGAAGTACGGCTTCACGCTCTCGCCGATGTTGGCGTAGTCCGAAACCAGAAAGTCCGACAGCTTGATGAGCAGGTGCTCGGTGGAGTCGTTCCGGCTCACGATGTCGAACGACTGGACGACGGAGTGCCCCACATTGTCCTTCATTGAGGTTCGCATGCCGCCCGCATCGGCTCGGAAGCGCGGATTCCGGTGCACGAGGTGCACCTTGTGCCCCACTTTGCGGAACCGCATCATTCGCGTGTCGCTCAGGGCGAGACCGTCGTGCAGGTTGAAGACGCCGACGCCCTTGCTGATGTGCATGACGAGGCCAACGTTCTGCCCCAGCATCTCGGGCGACAGCTCGGCAAACAGCGTGCGGTCTTCTTTCTGGTGAAGAGGAATGAAGCCCTCAATCTTCTCGGTGTCCTTCAGGGTCTTCTTCCAGGGCTCAAAGGGATCGTCTTTCTCTGTCTTCTCGGCTTTTTTCCCGGTGTCGGTCGAGCCCTTGAAGAGGGAGCAAGAGGTGAGCAGCAGTACGCAGAGCGCGAGGATCGAAACGTATCGCATGAATCGAAACCAGAAGCAGAAGCGAATTCAGATTGTGAGTGGTCCCCAACCCGGGCCCGTCGTCTTCTACAATATGTACACTGCAGACGAGAAAGTGAATCTGTCACTCGGTGCGGCGGTCCGTCGTCTGATTCTACACGTACGCGATGGACGGAGAGACGAACACGAGCAGAGCCTCTCCCCTCTCGGCCCAGGATCAGTGTCCGGAAGGAGAAGCCGGCTCATGGCGGGGTAGCCGAACGACAACGCGGGTCCCCTCTCCCTTTTCGCTCTCCATCTCAATCGATCCGTCCAGCAGGTTGACGAGGCGATGCGCGACGGTGAGCCCCAGGCCCGTCCCCTCGTGGGTCCGCGCCTGCCCGACCGACTCCTGCTGAAACGCCTCAAAGACCTCGTCTAAAAACGCCTCATTCATGCCGATTCCCGTGTCTTCCACCGTCAGTACTAGATGATCGGCTTCCGTCCCGACGGTCACCCGTGCCCGATCCCCCTCCTCCGAAAACTCGACGGCATTGCGCACAAGTGCGTCCACAATGTGACGCAGGGCATCGGGATCGAGGTGAACCAGAACGGGTGCATTCGACTGGTCGACCGTCAGTCGCACCCCTTGCTCCTGGGCATTCGTCTCGATGTCGTCGACACAGTCGGTGACTACGGAGGCTGCATCCAGGCGCTGGGGATTCAGCTCCACGGCCCCCGACTCGAACCGCGACACCCGCAGAACAGCGTTGAGGGTGTCAAGCAGGCGCTCGCCACTGTCTTGGATGCGCGTGGCAAGGGCCTGTGGATCGTCGGCATCGGCCTTCGCGATCAGCTCCGCAAAGCCGAGAATCGACGTAAGGGGCGTGCGCACCTCGTGACTCATGTTCGCAAGAAGAGACGATTTCAGCTGATTGGCCGCCTGGGCCTCTTCCATCGTCTGTTTGAGGGCCCGTCGCATCGACAACTGGGTGTGGACGACGACGCAGAGGAGAAGGTCCAACAGCAGGATGCAGGACACCAGGACGAGGGAACTGGTCTGGGGCTCGGGCACGACGACAACGGTGCCCCCGATCAGGAGCGTCCCGTAGCCCAAAAACCAGAGCAGGGGCGTAAGGGTCGTAATGCCAACGCCGAACGGGACGCTCAACACGGTAAAGACGACCGGCAGGCCGACGGCGTAGCTTCCGGCGAGGTTGTTCACCCCCGCTATGACCGTGAACCAGGTCAGGACCAGATACAGGCTGCCCTGCACGACAAGGACAAACTGCCGTCGGAGGGACCGGGAGAGGTACGAGGCGGCGACGAGTCCCCCAAACAAGACCGAGAATCCCAAACGCATCCATAGGGGATCCACGGCCGATGGCGTTGCAAACGAGTAGGCGACTCCAAAGAGGGGAAGGAGCGGAGCCGCAAGCAAGCACAGCAGGCGATACACCTGGATGCGTCCCTGCACCTCCTCCGAGAGATCCGGATCGCCCGGCCGGAGCCACGAAAAAGACTGAAAAATGGAGGTGGTCATGAAGCAACTTCCGAAAAGAAAAACGGTATCCGGATGTCAGTCAGGTCTCCCCACGTGCTAAAAAGCCTCGCCCAGCGAGATGTAGAATTCGTAGCCGGTGCGGCTGTACGCGATGTCGAGGCGGCCGTGAACCCCATCCTCGGTGAAGCGGAGGCGACCGCCAATGCCGACGGCGGCTTCCACATTATTCGTGAGCGGCGAGCCTAGACGCGGCCCGACCTCGCCAATGGAGGCGAAGGTGGTGCCTTTGAACCGCCAGAAGATGGGAAAGCGGTACTCGGCCTGTGCCGTCCAGTAAACGTTGTCGCGGAAACGCCCGCCACGGTAGCCTCGCATGCGGTCGGAGCCGCCCAACAATGGGAGGAGTTGAAACGGAGCCTCTCCGACGACGGCAGCGGTGTAGACCTGTCCGGCCAGCACGCCGGGCCCAAGAGCGCGGTAGCCTCGAAGGTCCGTCGTGAGTCGGCCATAGGTGTAGTCACTGCCCCACGCGGCGGAGAACCAGGTCGCCACCACTTCGGCGTACGTGCCCTTCCTGGGATAGTAGCGATTGTCGCGGACGTCCCAGAACACCGAGGCCCCAACCCCGATCGTTTCGCCCCCGTTCGCCCCCGACACCCGCTCCTGCGCAATGAGGCCAGCGCTGCTGTCGGGGTCAACTGTTCCGGTCCGGACAAATACGCGGGGTCCGATTCGGAGGTCCGGACGAATGCGTCGCTGTCCTCGTGCGTCGAGTTGGAGGTAGCGGGCCGTGTACCCTTCCTTGGCCTCGATCGGGGTGTCCCCCCCGATGCCGAAGAACAAGTCGGGAAAGTGGCTGGCCTGGAAGGTCCCCTGCACACGCCAGTCGTCCGCGCTCAGGTATAGCTCCGGGGTCACCTCAAGGGTGAGTTGCCGCCGCTGGGTCACGGTGACCGTCGCCTGCACGCTCGAGGACGACCGATCGGGGGCGGCCGGCAGATAGTAGCCCGCGACGCCCCCTGCCGAAATCTTTGTTTTCGGAGCATAGGAGGCGAACGGCAGAATCAGCCAGTTGGCACTCCGCTGTTCCACCGTGCCCGACGTGTCCGGAGGCGGCGAAGCCGTCGTGTCCGCCGATTGCGCCTGTGCCGTCGGCGCCCCGAAAAGAAGACCACAGAGAAGAATAATCATGAACGGAATCGTCTCAGCTGGTCGCAAGAAGGTCGTTCAGCGGAACCCCCACTGTGTCGTCAATCCTCTCGATCAAAGATGGGAGAACTTTTTCTGCAAAAGGCACAGTGCTTGCTTCCAACTAAGGTGCGTATTTTTATGGAGAAGTCGACCTCGTTTCGCAACACGTGTTACGTTTTTCCTGACCGTCCCTTAGCGGGTGACCAGATGACTGCCCCTGCGTTCGGCCCATTGGGAATTTTCTCTCCGGAACGCAATTTCTCACGATGCTTCTCGCGGTAAAAAGGGTCGCCGCAAAAAGGACACCACTCGACGGCGCTCACACAAAGAGGCTACTAAGATGAAAAGAGTAAAATTGGGAACGGTAATCGCATCAATTGTAGCGATCACACTCGGGGGACCAATGGGAGCACTGGGGCAGGAGGCCGACTCGCTTGCTCAAGAGCGGGACACAACAACCCAGGCGCGCGACACGACAAGAGGGGAGGCGGAACGGCAGGCGGGAACCGGCAGAAAGGAGAGCAAAAGCACATTCCGGTCCATAAAGGAAAAAACGGGCTTCTTCCTGGACCTGAATGCGGGATACAACTATCGATTTAACTCCTTTCGGACCAATCGCCCCCTGCTAGAGACAAGCCCAGTAGGGTATTCCAGTCTCAGTCTGAGCGTATATGACATATCCGCACAGCTCGGGCTTGTTGGGACTTCTTTCATTGACTTCGATTACGAGTCGCCATTTCCACGGACGGAGTTTCAAGAAAACGCCCTCTCAGCCCAGAAGAATCGCTCCAGCGGGCTCGAAAAATACACGGCCGGAATCAATATTCTGCCGTTGTGGCGGTTTGTCATTCCCAGGTCCTGGCCTGATTTCATCGAGTGGCTTCCGGCCGTGGAAATCCGCTACACCCGCGAGCTCACTCAGAATACAGCCATAGCAAAGAATGAAAGCATTCTTCTAAACTCGGTGGACGACCTCGGGGACGGAATTAACCTGGAAGACATTACTTTTCAACGAGTAGGAGCGGGCGACTCGTTTTCCTTCAAGACACTGTACCAGTATGGATCGGTAAGCATTCCAATATACGTTTGGAACTGGAACGATATGGAGTCTCACAAGGTGCTTCGCCTCGGCGTGTCCCGGTGGAGTTACTCGCGGGTGTACAGCACACGGTTTCCGAAATTTAACACGCCCATCGTCTACGAGGCGGATGCCGCCGGACGAGGCCTTCTGCTGAGCTTTCATTCGTTTCCCCGACAAGGATTTCGCACCAAAATCTCCACAGGCATCGGGAGCGGAAAATTTCAAACGAACGATCGGGAGCTGGCCGGCGCAATTCCCTTCTTTTATGAGACGAGCGACGCTTCCGCCAATCCGCTCAGTCTGTATGGAGAAGGGTCCTTTTCCTACCGGTTTTCCTTCTTTCCCGAGGCACCTCTCACGATGTATCTGGAGCCCGGCGTCGACGTCGACGTGTTCAACGTCTCCTTCAACTCCTTCGATCAGGTTGTGTCGTCCGGGAGCGGAGAGGGAGACGTGCTTTCCACGGAAGGGTCGAGTTCAATTCAGCACTTCGACTTCATCATTTTGCCGTGGGTCCGATTCTCTCTCAGCATCTGATGGCTGCGCCCACGTCTCGGAGAGAGGCACACTTGTCCTCGCAGGGGCCCTGTCGCACCTTTCGAAACCACCCGAGTGATGCGTTCGGCGGGCCGCACGTGCGCGGGCACTCAGAACGCTCGTCCTGAATCTCCTTCGGCCCCGCCGTCTCAACGTTGCTCTAGAGAATCGGTCGGGATTCCAAGAATGCCTCTAGTCAGTGGCCGAGACGTGTCCCCAAACGAAGTTCGTGGATGAGCGGAAGAAGCGACTGGTGCTGAAAAACACCGGTGGGATTCCCGGCTGACGAATGTCGGTTATCGGTTCTCCCATTGCAGAGCGGGATAGCCGTCGGTCACCACGGTCCAGGTGCTTTCGAAGTCGAAGCCGTCCATGCTCTCCTGGGCCCCCGCGCCGGTCATTTCACTTTCCGTGAGTCCCGCAGCGTCGACGGTCGTTTCTTTTTGCAGGCCAACGGCTTGTGACTGCGTGGTGGTGTTGGTATTCCAGTAGCTCGTGGCAAGCGCTCCCCCCTTCTGCCGTCCAACCAGAGCGCCAACGGACGAAGAGCCCGACACGGATCCGACGGCGTACGACTGGCGCAGACTGCCCTCGTTGCTTCGACCTACCAAACCCCCGACGCGCGTGTCTCCACCAACCGAGCCCTGTGCGTACGACGCCTGCACCGTGCCGAGGTTGGCGCCAACCAGTCCGCCCACGTTGGTGTTGCCCCGCACGTCCCCCTCCGCCCAAGATCCGCGGACTGAATCGCGATTTAGGCCCACGAGCCCGCCCGCATTCCGCTCGGACTGGACCTCAGCCGTAGTCTGGGAATTGAGAATGGTGCCCTCCACTGCGTTACGTCCGACCAGTCCGCCGCCACGGTCATCACTGAGGACGGTGCCACTTGCAACTGCCTCGCGAATCACCCCGCCGGAAAAGTTTGCTCCGACGAGCCCACCGGCACTCACCTGTCCCTCAACGGTGCCCCCCACGTACTCCGACTCGCGAATGACGCCGCCCACGATACGGCCCACCAGTCCCCCAACCTGCCCACGCTCTCCGCTGCTCGATACATCTGCATTTGCCCTCGATCTGAGGATGTCCCCCTCCGTATTCCGTCCCACGAGCCCACCCACCTGGCCGGCAGCGCCGGTTCCTTCAACGGAGCCCTGGACCGATGAGTTGAGAACGTTGCCCTCGGCATTTCGCCCAATGAGCCCGCCAACAAGTGCACCGCCGCGAACCGCGCCGTCAATCTGGGCGCGCTGAACCGTCCCCTCGTCAAAGTTCACGCCCGCCACTCCCCCGACACTGAGGTTCCCCTCCACGGTGCCCGTCACGTCTGCCCGTAGAATCTCTCCTTCATTTTGGCCGGCGACCCCTCCCACCTGGGTATCGCCGACAATGTCAGCGTCCCGAAGCACGACATCCTGGATCACCGTTTCCCCCACGCCCCCGAAAAGCCCAACTGCGTTCTCGCTCGATCGCTGAATCTGCAGGTTCGAAATGATGTGTCCGTCCCCCTCAAACGTTCCGGTGAACCGATTGTCGTCCGTTCGCTCCCCGATGGGAATGAAGCCATCGCCCTCGTTCCATTCGGAGGTTGCACTCGCATCCACGTTGCCCACCTGAACGAAGTGCGCGTCGCGCAAGCCGCTGTCGATGACCTGAAGCTGATCGGGACGCGTAATCTGGTAGGGATTGCCCGATGTGCCCGAACCGCCCTCAAATTGTACGCCCTCTCCCTGCAAGGGAAGGAGGAAAGGACTCTCCTCCTCGTCTCCGTTGTGGGTGACCTTGAGCTGAGCCGTGCTCTCCCTCTGGTCTACCTCCGGGTCAAACTCGACTTCAACCTTCAACGAGTCACCCGGGGCCAGCGTGTAGCTCCCTTTCCCGCGTTCGAGCGAAAATCGCTCCGGCTCCGAACTGTTAAGGAGTTCAACGTCCCCCTCCAACGTTCCGTCCTCGTCTACAGAGTCCGGGGGCGCTTCCCCATCATTGATAATCGTGAAGGTCTGGGATTGCGGCGTGCCGACATGCGTGAAGCCAAAGTCGTGCTCCGGCGGCCCAATCGAAAAGGTGGGAGCCTGCCCGCCACCTCCCACTCGGTCTTCGCTCTGAGAGGAATCACACCCCATGAGTCCAAGAAAGGCTCCTCCACAAAGGAGAATGGCCAGTCCGAAAATGCCAGGGAACGAGACCGAGCGGACGGGAAATCGAGTAGTCATTCAGTTAGAGACGTCGGTTGGAGAAAAAGACACGCTTCTCGCCTCGAAGAAGAACATTCTCATCGCAAAAAGAGACACCAATCTAATTCCCCGAAAGAGGGTCTTTTTACCGCAGGAGATGGGACATTCAGTTTCGCTGAGACAGAATCGAGGCAGCCATCTCTAATATCAAATCCCGTTCCAGACTATCGGACTGGAACACTGCGGCGCGACGAAGGGCGGTTGCTACAACACGACTTCGCATCCCTGCTCCTGCACGTAGGCCTGGAAATCGGCAAAGACGTCGGCACTCGCAATCGTGGAAATGTCGCCAACGACAACGGCCTTTCGCTTTGCCCGGGTCACAGCCACGTTGAACCGGCGCGGCTCGTCGAGAAAGCCAACCGTGCCGCGCTCGTTGCTGCGAACAAGCGAGACGAGTACGACCTCTTTCTCACGGCCCTGGAAGCCGTCGACGGTGTCCACCTCGAGTCCTTTGGCGTCGATCTGCTGATCCAGCCGATCGACTTGATCGTCGTAGGGCGCAATGACGGCAATCTGCTCCGGCCCAACGCCGGCGTCGATTAGGTCCATGGTCAGCCGCGTCACGAGCTCGGCCTCGCGGGGATTCTCGCGGGAATGGGACCCGGCCCGCTGGTGCTCTGGGGCATCGATAACGGCGGTGTTCACAAAGACGAGCGGGGCCTCCGGGTCAAGGATGTTGCGCCGCTCAGCGGGCAGCTCATCGCCGGTCACGCCGAGATCGACCAGCGTGTGGCGCCGGACCGTCTCGTCGGCCTCCAGCCTGTCGTCGTAAAAGCGGCGGCCGGAGAAGCCCATGATGGTTTCGTGCATGCGGTACTGGGTGCGCAGCAGGCTGCGAATGGAGTTGGGCGCCCCCGGGTCGGTCTCGTGATGCTTGGCCAGCCGCTCGAAGAGGGTATGCTGCAGCCCGCTGTGGGCCGCCTCCTGGTTCAGGATGGTGGGCGGAAGTTGCTTGTGGTCGCCCACCAGGATGGCGCGGCGGGCGTGCGTCATCGGAATCCAGCAGGAGGGCGCGGTGGCCTGCGTGGCCTCGTCGATGACCAGCGTGTCGAAGGTGCGGATTCGTGACGAGGGGCCCTCGTCCGAATCGGCTGGTCCGGCCATCAGGTCACTGCCCGCGGTCGAGTTGGTGCTGCACACCACGTCGGCGGTCGACAGAACCTCGTCGATGGCCTCTTGCTCCAGCCGCTCGGCCTCGTCGAAGAGGGTGTCGGCCCGGTCCTGAAGCTCCAGCCATTCAGCCATCTCCTTGATTTTATTCGCCGGGACGCCGCGCGAGCCGCGTCCCTGTTCAGCCAGATCCTTGATCTTGCGGTCCGACATGCCGCGCCGCCAGCGGCCCGAGGGATGGGTGAGATCATCCTGCTCGTCGAGCACCTCGAAGGCTTCCTCGCGCCGGTCCTGCGATCGCTGGTAGGTCTCGTTCTCTTCGATCTGGGCGTCGAGCGTGTGGGCCCGGAGCGTCGGGGTCACGCGGGCCGGGTGTCCCAGGCGCACCACGTCGACCCCCTGCTCGACCAGGAATTCGACCACGTTGTCCACGGCGGTGTTGGAGGCGGCGGTGGCCAGGACCGATTCGCCACGATCCACACACTGCTGAATGACCTCGATAGCAGTCGTCGTCTTGCCCGTGCCGGGCGGGCCGTGAATGAGGTGCACGTCCTCGGTGCCCAAAGCCTTGCGGACGGCGCGGCGCTGGGAGGCATTGAGCGACGGATTGTGCCACCCGTCCACCTGGGCGGGCTCGGTCCCGGCCGGCGCAGTGGCCCCGGTGCACACGTCGCGCAGGTGGGCCAGCAGCTCGTCGGCCGTCGGGAGCTGGGCCAGCGCGTCCTGCATGCGCTGGTAAGTGATGTCGTTGACGTAGAGGTCCACGCGCAGGCCCTTCCCGAACACCCATCCGTCGGGCTTCGGGTCGAAGGACACGGTGAGGGAGTAGTTGGTGACCTGCGTGACGGTGCCGGTGGGGTTGTCGTCGCGGAGCGGGTCCTTCTTGGAGATCATGACGAGGTCCCCCACGCGGATCTCGGTGTCGGGAAGGGGCTCGCCCTTACTCGTGCGCATGAACTTGACGAGGTGCCCGCCCAGCCCCTCGCCTTCGTCCCGGCCCCGCATGCGGAGAAGGGCCCGACCGCGCTGCTCCCGGTCGCGGCTGGAGAGGGTCTTGATCTCCCGCTCGTGGCGACGCATCTCTTCTTCGCGCTCCAATTCCACGAGGTCGGCAAGCCGGTCAGCGTATTGCCGGGCCGACTCGGTTTCCGTATCGAGCGCCGCGATCGAAACCGTGGCGTTGCCGATCCGACCGCCGTCAAGAACTCGCACGACCCGGTCGGCCGCCGGCCCTGCCACATCGACCGTGGCCGTTCCGTCGTCAATGTCGATGGCCCCGATGGCATCGGGATCCACGTTCGCTTCGTTTGCGAACGCCCCCACGATGTCCCCCGGGCCTTCCCCATTGAGTCCCTGCACGAGCAAGGTGGTCCGATCGTCGCTCATGCTGCACTTCGATTGGATTTGTTCGACATACCCGTCACGAGTTTGTCTACACACACGTCAATTTGAGAGTTGCAAAAGGCAGGATGGAAGATGTGTGACGAGCCTGCAAACCGCGTTCGAGGGAACCCGGAATCGTTCGCTGCCCTTTCAACCTTTCGATTCGGAACCATTGTCGGGCGGGGATTTTATCAAAGGCTTGCGTACACATTGCATTCGCGATCTCATCCGATTTCCGCCGTCCCATCACACACCCCGCGTCCGACACAGGCGAACTCGTGCCCGTCACGGCGACCGTGGACCTGGCAGCCCTCCGGCACAACGTCCGTGTGCTCCAGACCCGAGCGGAGGACGCCGCGCTGATGGCCATCGTGAAGGCCGACGCTTACGGCCACGGTGCCGTTCCGGTGGCGAAGGTCTTGCACGAGGAAGGGGTCCGCCACTTTGCCGTGGCCCGGCCGGCCGAGGGCATCCGGCTTCGGGAAGCCGGCCTTGGCGATCGGATTCTGGTGCTCGGAGCCCCCTTCCGGGACCAGCTGTCGGTGTACACGACCCACGACCTGGACGCCACGATTGCCTCTGTGGAGGGCGCCGAGGCCGCGTGTCAACACGGCCGGGTGGCACAGCCCATCCGCGTCCACGTGAAGGTCGACACCGGCATGGGACGCATCGGGATCGCCCCCGACGCGGCCCCGGAGGTGATCGCGCGCCTGTCGGATGCCCCCGGCGTCACGCTCGCTGGCGTGTGGACGCACTTCGCCACCGCCGACCAGCCAGAGAGCGCATTTGCCCAGACGCAGCTCGACCGGTTCCAGTCGGTGCTCGATGGACTCGACCTTCCGCCGGCCTTCTCGGGGCACGTGCACACGGCCAACACCGGGGCACTGCTGACGATCGGGGCGCGCACCCATGACTTTTCCGCCCCGCTCGTTCGCACGGGCATTGCCCTGTACGGATTTGCCGCCAGCGCCGAGCTCCACGCGCGCATCGACCTGCGCCCCGTGATGACATTGAACGCGCGGGTCACGCACTTAAAAACGGTGGAGCCGGGCACGCCGATCTCGTACGGGGCCCACTGGCGAGCGACCCAAACCACACGGATTGCGACGCTGGGGGTGGGTTACGGGGACGGCTACCCACGCCTCTGCTCCGGGCGTGCCACCGTGCGCATCGCGGGGGAAGACCGCCCCATCGTCGGGACCATCTGCATGGACATGTGCATGGTCGATCTGGGCCCGCCGGACCAGTCGCCGGCCACCGAGGTCGAGGTGGGCGATGAGGCCACCATGTTTGGCCCCTCCGGCCCTACGCTCTACGACGTGGCCGACTGGGCCGAAACGATTCCTTACGAAATTTGCTGCGGCATTTCGCCGCGGGTGCCACGCCGGTACGTGGACGCAACGACCGAAACGGACGTCGAACGTCGCACGCGCTCCCCGGCGCCTCATGGCGTTTCCGAACTATAGACAAGATCGTTACGTCTTCATACATTGTATAAACGATGACGGTGCATCCTGCTAGATGCTCACGCTGTATGTTATGTGATTAGCTTGAGTGAACAACTCATGCCTGAAGCCGCACCGTCAACCGTTTTCCGTATTGTTTTTTTCACCGACTCTGTCTTTTGACCCATGCCTATTACTGCCGATCCTGGTGACATTGACGTACTCGTCGTCGACGACGAAAAGGACGTCGTAGAGGTCGTTGGGCACTTCCTGGAAGAGGAGGGATACACCGTCCACACGGCCTACGACGGAGAGGAAGCTCTTGAAAAAGCGTCGGGCGACGTGGACTTGATTGTGCTCGACATTATGCTTCCGGGCGTCGACGGCTACGAGGTTTGTCGGAAGCTGCGCTCCCGCGTCGAGACCGAAGACATCCCAATCGTCTTTCTCAGCGCCAAGACGGAGGAGGAAGACCAGATCGAGGGCCTCATGCTCGGGGGCGACGACTACCTCACGAAGCCGGTCTCTCCGCAGGTGCTCGTCGCACACGTCAAAGCCGTTCTCCGTCGCTCCGGCGTCGAAGAGAGCAGCATCCTCGAAGTCGATGGCCTCAAGATCTACGAAGACGAGTACCGCGCCGAACTCAACGGCGAGGACCTGGGCCTGACACTCACCGAGTTTGAACTGCTGCGCTACCTGGTGCGCCATCCCCGCAAGGCCTTCACGCGCCAGCAGCTGCTCGAAACCATCTGGAAAGACGCGATGATGGTCACCGAGCGGACGGTGGACGCCCACATTAAGAACCTGCGCGAGAAGCTGGGCGACTATGCCGAGCACATTCAAACGGTGCGCGGCGTCGGCTATCGATTCGTGCGCGAGGAAGAGTCGGCGGAGGCGTAGTTCGACGCCTCCGAATTTGGAGAGGGCATGGCGTCCGAAACGGAAGGCCTGGGGGAACTGTCCGTTTCCTCGATTTGACCCCTCTCCCCCTCGCCTGAGTCGTTGTTCGCTCCTGCCGTATGTCGGTCCTCCGTTCGATTGGCGACCTCATTCTGCCCCGCCGGGCCTCCACCCAGACGTGGATGGTCTTGACATTTGCCCTCTTCGTAGGGATGGCCGTGGTGGCGGTGGCCCTGTACGTGGTGCTCGTGCTGCGCGGCGAAATGCGGACGGCCATGCACCAGACCCTGCGCAATCAGGCCGAGCGGGTGGCCGTGCAGGTCGAGCAGGCCGACCCCGAACGGCGTCATGACATTGTGAGGAACCTGACGGAACTGACTGACCTGCGCGTCGCGCTCGTCACCCCCGATACCAGCTATCGCCCGCCGGAGGACGCATCGCCGTCTGTGTTCCTTCCGGACTCTCTTGCTCGACCCTCTTCCCTGGACAGCACGTCGACGAATGGCGCTCGCTTTACCCGGTACACCAACGATACCGGGGACACGGTCTTTGGGGCGGCCCTTTACCGCCCAGACGCCGACCTCATTGTACAGGTGGCCCAGCTTAAGCCCCCGCTATATAACCTCGTCCAGCGGTCGCAGTATGTGCTCATTCTGGGAATGGTGCTCGCACTCATTCTCGCCCTCATCGGGAGCTTCGTCGCGGCCTACCGGGTCACGACGCCTCTCCTCCGAATTCGTGAAACTGCGCGCCGCGTGGCGGAAGGCAAATTTGCCGGCAAAATCCGCATCGAGTCCCGTGCCGCCGAGTTTCAGGACCTCACCGAAAGCCTCAATCAGGCGGGCGAGGCCATCCGGGAAAAGATCGACGAGCTGGAGCGCCTGACCCGGCTGCAGAGCGAGTTTATCGGCAACGTCTCGCACGAGGTCCGGAATCCCATCTTCGCGATCAGCGGCTACCTCGAGGCCCTCGGCACCCCCGGCCTCGGCGACGAGCAACGCAAGTCCTACGCCGAAAAGGCCCTCACCAACCTGAACCGGCTGCAGAACCTCTTCAATGACCTCATCGATATTGCTCGTCTCGAGTACCGGGAGGATCTCATCAACCGGTCGGTGTTCGACCTAAAGGATCTGGTCAACGAGGTCACCGAGATGCTGCGCCCCAAGGCCGAGGAGAAGAACCTCGACCTGCAGGCCGACGTCCCACAGTTCTTCGTCCACGCCGATCGCTCACGCATCCGACAAGTGCTGGTCAACCTTGTCGAAAATGCCATTGCCTACACCGACAGCGGATCGGTGCGGTGCCGGGTGCAGCGCCGGGCCGACAAGGTCCGCATTCAGGTTGTGGACACCGGCCAAGGCATCGACGAGGACCACCTCGAACGGATCTTCGACCGCTTCTATCGGGTGGACGAGGACCGGGCCCGGGACAGCGGCGGCACCGGACTCGGCCTCAGCATTGTGCAGCAAATCATCCACGCCCACGACGAGGACATCCACGTTGAGAGTACAAAAGGGCGCGGGACACGCTTCTGGTTCGAGCTTCCGTACGAATCTAAGCCCGAAGCGGTGGAAGCATGATGCGCGTGAAGAGTGAGTTATGATGTATGATCTGGGCGTGCCCAACTCTTCACGCTTCACGGATCACGCATCACAAAGATGCTCACGGGAATCGAAGCAGCAGGCGAGATGAGAAGGGACATTTCCCCCTGCTGATGGCCCTCTTCTGTGCACCTCCGCCGAAAAATAGCGTCTCGTCGGCCGGAATCTTTTGGTTGATCGGTTGAGTTCCTATATTGCGATGAGTTGGGGATACCTCGCCTCGGGTTCTTGAGGCACTGCAGGACGCCTACCGAGAGGCCGGAAGCGCTTCGACGACGGCCGCTGCTCGGCGTGTCCTCCTCTCCTCCCCGACGGCCGCGCTCGTTCTGACGGCCCGCCGATGTCGGCGCACCAGGACTTTCGGATGGCTTTTCGCAACGACCGATCTGGACATGGCGAACGACAACAATACCCCCGACCCCGACACGACCGACGAATCCGCCGAGACGGACACGGAAGAGGCGCCGCCCGACCTGGAGATGCCGGACGCGGAGGCCCCCGATCCCGACCCCGACCAGGCGGTGGAGGATCCCGAAAAAGACGACCTGCCCGTCGAGGAACTGATGCACGGGGACGGCCACGCCGCCATCCCCCAGATCCCGTCGATCGAGTCGGACGGGTCCATCGACATCGATCCGCTCGGGCCCGCGGACTTCGACGCCGACACGCTGCGGCGGCGCCTGCGCACGATGATGCTCTCGCGGCGGCTCGACGAGAAGATGCTCACGCTGCTGAAGCAGGGCAAAGGCCACTTCCACATCGGCTGCGCCGGGCACGAGGCCCTGCAATCGGCCGTCGGCCAGTACTCGCGACCCGGTGAAGGTCCCGGCAACGACTGGTTCTGCTTCTACTACCGGGACCTCTGCATGGCCCTCTCGCTGGGCATGACCCCGAAGGAGGCCATCCTGGCCCATCTGGCCAAGGCCGACGATCCAAACTCCGGCGGTCGCCAGATGCCCGAACACTTCGGGCTCAAGCACCTGAACGTGATGACGACGGCCTCGTCGGTTGGCGCCCAATTCAATCCCGGGCTCGGCTTCGGGCTCGCCATCAAAGACCGCGGGGAAGACAACTACGTCTACGTTTCGTGCGGCGACGGTGCCACCTCGCAGGGCGACTTCCACGAGGCCCTCAACTGGGCGGCCCGCGAGCAAGCCCCCGCTCTCTTCGTCGTGCAGGACAACAAGTATGCGATCAGCGTGCCCATCGACGAGCAGACCGCCGGGGGCACGCCCTACAAGCTGGCCG
>CAZTDC010000025.1:0-18896 GCA_964612165.1 uncultured Salinivenus sp. | reverse complement strand
CGGCACATTTCGCCGATGCTCAACGTCACGCGCACCTGGAACTCGGTGACCGCCGCCGCGCTTATCCGCCGAGGCCTGGCTCTGGCGCGGGACTACGCGCAGAAGCGGGTGGCCTTCGGCGATGAGATTATCAATCACCCCCTACACCAAGAGACCCTGGCCGACGTCCAGGCCACGCTTGAGGGCACCTTTCATCTGTCCTTCCGCCTGGCCGAGCTCCTTGGCGCCAAGGAAACCGGAGAGGCCGACGCCCCCCAGGAAGCGCTCTTCCGCATGCTCACGCCGGTAATCAAGCTCACCACGGCGAAGCGGGCGGTCTCCGCCACGAGCGAGTTACTGGAAGCCTTCGGCGGTGCGGGCTATGTCGAAGACACGGGCCTCCCCACCCTCCACCGGGACGCCCAGGTGCTCCCCATCTGGGAGGGCACCACGAACGTCCTCGCCCTCGATCTGCTTCGGGCCCTCAAGGAGGTTGGGAGCATTGCTCCGCTCAACCAGGAAGTGCGGCGATGCGTGGAGGCCATTGACGCCCCCACGCTCACGGAAGCCGTCCGGCCCGCCGTACACGCCTACCGCGACGCCGCCAAGTGGCTCAAGCAGGCCCTCAGCGAAGGCGACGACGCGATGCAGGCAGGCGCCCGTCGGTTTGCACTCACCATTGGCCACAGCCTGGAACTACTCTACACGGCCCGCCACGCGCAGTGGTCACTGGAGACGGAGCAGGATGGCCGATCCGCCGAGGCTGCCCAGCGCCTGGCCGCCCGCCAGATCAACCACATCGCTGACCTCGATAGTCATGGAGCCTATGTGCTCGTGTGGGACTTTAACTGCCCCACCCTCTTTGACTGCCACGCACAGGGCGACGGCGCGACGACCGATGAGCCGGAGCTCGACTCGCTCATGGACGTGATGTAGCTTCGCTCAGCGCAGGCGCGATGCGAATTGCGGGGTGTGCCGTTGGTGTTTGAGTGACCCGCCAAACGACTCTCTCCCCAATGCTGAGCGGACGCGGGCCGAGCGTCCCTCGCACAATGATTTACTCGGTTGTCGTCGGCGGGCGCCCTAGCACGGCCACCCGCACCCGCCGGTTCTTGCGTCGCCCCTCCGCCGTCTCATTCGTAGCCACCGGGTGCTGGGCGCCGAAGCCCACGACTTCCAATCGGGACGGCTCCATGTCGTGCGTCCATCGGAAATGACGGGCCACTCGAGCGGCCCGAGCCGCCGAGAGCTCCCAGTTGCTCGGATACGTCTCTTCCAGCTTTCCCGAGATCGGCTGCGAATCGGTGTGCCCTTCGATCCGAATGGTGCGGCCCGAAAATTCCGACTGAATGCGCTGGGCCACCGTCTTCAACTCCTCAACGCCCTCCGGGGTAAGCTCGGCACTTCCACTTTTAAAGTACACGTCCGTCGAGAGGACCTCGACCGTTTCTCCGCGCTGGAGGGAGGCGGCTTCTTCCCGGGCGGTCTCAAGCTGCTCCCGGAGCTGCTCATTCTCCGTGCGGAGCTTCTCTACCTCCCCTCCCGCACTGCAGGCGAGGACCGTGAACAGAAGCCCTCCAACGAGGACAGTGCGAACGACGGGGCGAGCAAACGAGGCGTCGGAAAGGACACTAGTGCTGCTCAAAGGACAAAAGCGATCACTGAAAGAGAGGCGTGTGGGTAATATGGGAAGGGCTCCTCCTCAGATCAAGTCGGTCTGGTTTTTTTATCCGTTACTCCTCACCTTAACGGGGTCGCGGTCGCTTCCCAAGTTTTCTCCATTTCCCCCAATCATGAACGAGCGAACCCTTCAGAACGCCTTCTTTCTGACCCTCCTGTTGCTCACAACGGTCGCGTTTTTTGGCGTCATTCAGGATCTTCTTCAGCCCATCTTTTGGGCCGCGGTCCTGGCCACCATCTTTTACCCGATGTACGAGTGGTGCGAAGAGGGCCTCGGCGGCCGCCCGAACCTCGCCTCTGTGACCACCATTCTCATCATCGTTCTCATCGTCATCGTTCCCCTGCTCCTCACGGGGATCGCCGTCGGCACGCAAGCGACGGCCCTCTATGATCAACTCACGACCGGGGAAATCGACCCGCAAACTGTGGTTCAGTGGCTGGAGAGGAACCTGCCCGCCCTCACCGAACTGCTCGCCGAGTACGGGATCACGAGCGACGATCTGCGAAGCCGCCTGTCCGGCGCCGCGGTACGGACCAGTCGCTACCTGGCCACCGAAGCACTCACGATGGGCCAGAATGCCATCCGGATCGGCGGTCTCAGCTTTTTGATGCTCTACCTCCTCTTTTTCTTCTTCCGCGACGGCTTTCATCTTCTCGAAACCATCGTCGGCGCCGCCCCAATCGGCGACGTGCGCGAACGCCGTTTGCTCACGAAGTTTGGCGAGGTGGCGCGCGCCACGCTCAAGGGCACCCTTGTCATCGGCATCGTCCAGGGTGGACTGGGCGGCATCCTCTTCTGGCTGCTGGGCATCAACGGTGCAGTGCTCTGGGGGGTCGTCATGGGCATTCTCTCCCTTCTTCCCGCCGTGGGGGCCGCCTTAGTCTGGATTCCCGCAGCCGGCATCCTGCTCTTTACCGGCGAGATTCTGAAAGGCGTGCTCCTTCTGGTCTTCGGAACCGTCATCATCGGGCTCGCCGACAACGTTCTCCGTCCGCTCCTAGTGGGTCGCGACACGCAGATGCCCGATTATCTGATTCTCGTGTCGACGCTCGGAGGCATCACCGTGTTCGGTTTGTCGGGCGTCGTGATTGGGCCCATCATTGCCTCGCTCTTTCTCGCCGTCTGGGCCATGTTTGTGGAAGAATACGAGGGCGCTGCCAGCGACGGCGGCGTCTTGACGCAAAACACAGCGGAGGAACCAACCTCGACCGAGGCCCCCGCTCAATAATCGCCCTTGTGAATCCCTGCCCCCCTCCTCGCGTAGGGAACGCTAGTGCTTAGTCCTCCCCTCCTCTCGCGACGATCCAATGAGCAAAAATCCACTGACGGCGAGCGAGCTTTTTCACGAGCACCTGCTCGCCTTCATGAGCTGCTGCCTTTATATCGGCTTCTTCGTGATTAGCATTCCGGTGGTGTACCTCATGGATCTTCCCCGCTCGACGGAGCTGTCCCTCTTTGCCGTCCTCTTTGCCCTCTGCCATCTCGCGAACTGGCCCATGTTTCAGATTCGCTGGCGGCTCTGGTTTCAGGGGCGGCTTACTCCCTACGCGGCAATGACCACGACGGCCCTCCTGGCCGGTTCATTTGGCATCCCGTTCATCCTCCTGGTCGACATGATCAGCTAATGAGCATAGGGGTGACTTCCACCCTCCCCAATCTCCTCTTCCGAATTCCCTCTCCTCGTTCCATGTCTGCCCCCAACCCCGCCGACCTGCTCAACAGCCTCGTGGACACGCACTGGGAGACCGCCGCCCGGCACGCCTGGCGCCAGTACCAGCAGCGCGGACGGGGGGCCATCGTCTTCCCCGTCGAGCCCGACGCCGACGAGTCGGAACGCACCCCGCTCCGGTACCTCACCTTCACCGACGAGGAGGCCGCTCAGGACGGCACCTTCGACCGCCTCCACCGCTTCGTCGCCTCCTACGATCCGGAGCGCGAGATCGTCGCCGCCGCCGTGCTGCCCGACGACCGCACGGTCTTCGACATCTACGAACAACCCCCGCCCCCGCCCGACGCCTGAGAGTCGAGGCAGCAACGACAGGGAGGTTCCACTACAGGACCGCGAGATAGGCCAGGTAGCCAAGATAGCAGGTCACCAGGAGGCCCCCCTCGGCGCGACTGAGCGTCCAGTCGGTGCGAAACAGAGGGATAATGAGCACCGACAGCCCCACCATGATTCCCGTCTCCACCCAGCCCAGGCTTTGAGTCGACAGGGGCTGAACAAGGCTCGTGACGCCGAGAATACCGAGAAGGTTGAACACGCTGGAGCCGAGGGCATTGCCCACGGCGATGTCGCCCTGCCCGCGCCGGGCCGCCACGACGGAGGTCGCCAGTTCGGGCAGGCTCGTGCCCACAGCCACAACGGTCAGCCCAACAACAATGGGCCCTACCCCGAGCCTCTCGGCAATGGTGGTGGCCCCTCCGACGAGAAGGTGCGCGCCCCCCACGAGCCCAACGAATCCGAGCACAAGTGCCCCCAGGTCCACCACGATCGGATGCTGGTCCGGGATCCCCTCGTCAAACTCGCTCTGCACAAGGGGCGAAGTCTGCTTTGCCGCCCAAAGGTTGTACAGTACATACGAGACGATCCCTACAACGAGCAGAAGCCCATCGAGCCGCCCGAGCGTGCCGTCCAGGATGAGCCCTGTAAACGCGACGGATACCCCCACCAGAATCGGTGCCTCGACGCGCACGACCTGCGCCTGGACCGCAAGCGGATGCACCAGGGCCGCGACGCCTAGAATGAGCGCAATGTTGCCGATATTCGATCCCACCACGTTGCCGAGAGCAATGTCCTCAGTGCCCGACAGGACCGCCTCCAGGCTCACAACCAGTTCCGGCAGGCTGGTCCCAATCGATACCACCGTCAGCCCAATGACCAGAGCGGACAGGCCAACACGGCGAGCCAGCGAAGCGGCTCCGTACACCAGGGCTTCCGCCGCCCCGGTGAGAAGCAAGAACCCGCCGAGAATGCTGAGGAGAGGGGACAACACGTCCCGGAGCAAGCAGGAGCAGACGAACAACGCTCTGCGCCAACGCAACCGGCAGGTGTTGGTTCACTCACCGGCCCCTATCCGATCCCACGTTAGTTCAGGCAGAGGACGCCGTACGGGGTTGTGTGAACGGGCATGAACGAGGCCGGGGGTGGCGACGTCGCCTCTTCCTCGTCCGCACGTCCATCGGGAACGGACGGTAAATGATCCTCGCTCGGTCGAAATACGCCCATCGCTTCGGCCACCAGAACATCCTCGTCGCTCAGTAGCTCCACTTCAACGACGTAGCGGGGCGGCTCGGCCATGACCACCTCCGCCTTGGCAACGACCGGTCCCTCATAGTTTGGGTCGGTCACCTCAATGGTAAACTGTTCGGCGGTCACGATGTGCTCTTTCTCCAAAGATGCGGCGGCCAGAGACGCCGCGTCGCTCAGAAGCCGGTGATGCGGCATCCGGTTGCGTACCACCTCGGACTGCACCACGCTCAGACGACCATCAATCTCTGCTCGCCCGTAGGAAATCGCCACTCCCTCATCGGATGGACTAGACGAGTCCGTGGATGCGTACATGCGCTTGAGACGCTGAAAGTGCTCTTGGGCAACCATACTCGGGATCGTTTATAGGAAAAGACCGCGAATGTCCGACCTGCGGTAGATTGTAGTCGTCGGCCGCGCAGTCGACCGAATCCGTACGAAAACGATGCCAGTGTCCCCTGACCTGCACAATTGGCACACTTCCCTTGCCCCACCAACTGCACAGGATAAACATCGCCCAATACTGTCTCCCCGACAGGTCGTGGCCTGAAAGGCTGTCACGCGTGAATAATTTCCTTTCGAGGTTGTAACATACGCTGAACCTGATCGAATCTTTGCAAACCCGTTTTGAGGATTCACTTTTGACGTATCGGTCGAACTGCCCCGCCGCCTGTTCGAGTGCAATCCGCCTGATCCGTACACGAAATGCGACTGTCCACCATGAACGCCTCCCCCCCCCTCTCTCGAGTCGTTCGCGCCCTGACCCTCGTTCTACTATTGAGCGTCTGGACCCTCCCCGCCTCTGCACAGAACCCCGACGACGGAGGGGCCGTCACGGTTGGGGGTGGGGCCCTCACGATTGGAGGTCTCCTTCAAACCGATGCGTATGTGGGACGCGCAGCCGGCGACGGATTTCGCATCCGCACAACGCGTTTGCGCCTCGGTGGTGAGGCAAAGGATCTCCAGTACGTCGTCCAGACGGACTTTTCCTCTCCCTCGGTGCTGCTGGATGCGTTTGCGCGGATCCCCCTCACCGAACAGGTCCGCATTACGGCCGGCCTCTTCAAGACGCCGTTCGGAAAGGAAATTTTGACGGGACGGCCTAATCTGCTCTTCGCCGAGCGGTCGCGTGCCGCCAATGCCATCCCCCCGGGGCGCCAGGCCGGCGCGACCTTGTCTGCCAACCTGGGCTCGGATCAGATCACCGCGACTGCCGGCGCATTTAATGGCACGCCCGGGCTTAAGCCGAACGACAACGACCTGCTTCTCTACGTCGGGCGGCTCAACGGCACCATTCCACTCGGGTCCACCACGTTGGAAGGGGGAGCCAATGCAGGCTACAGCATCGATGACGCCGTGCCGCGACCCCGACCGGATTCGACCGCCCTCTTCTCTGGCACCAGGGCCCTCTTCGGAGCGGACGCCCAACTGACCGGGCAGCGCTGGCTCCTCGCAGGCGAGGTGAACGTCGCTCAGCTCTCCCCGACTGGAATCGACGACACCCAGACGGCGTTCGGCTACTACCTCGCTGGGGGAATCGATGTCGTGCCCAACCACCAAGTGCTCGCCCGCTTCGACCAGTACAACCCGGACGTCCCGGGCGTGTCCGCGCCCGCCAACCGGGTCACACTTGGCTATAACGTTGACCCTTCCCCCATGCTTCGCTTCCTCCTCAACTACGAGGCGGCCGTCGACGACCTGGGTGGCGGACTCGTCACGGCTCGTCTCCAGGTGGCTCTTCGGTAACCCCACGATCTCCCTCCGTCCAGAGCGCCAGTTCCCTGCTCGACTCCGACGGCACACGGAAACCGAACGGTTCGAATGTCCGGAGCGCGGCCAGCAAGACCAAAAATCCCGAGAGATCAAAAAATTCAGGTCTGCAGCAAGACACGCTACAGACCTGGAAACAGCCAGCCGACGACAGGTGGTAGTAGCCGGCTTCTATCGCAACTGGTCGATCAAGAGATACGTGTTTAAGAAGATAGCGGCGGTCCCTAGGACTTCTCTGATGTCCCGCCAGGTGAACCGACTCTTTATGCTGGTGTCGAGAACCAGAATGTCTCCTTCCTGAAGGTCAGGGTATCCCCCACTCTGCGTAAACAGCTTTTCGATGCGGCTCTCGAAGAAGGGACTCCCGTCTGAATGCCCCTTTCGGTAAAGTCGAAGGGTCCGAGTGGAGCGACTGTCGGGGCGCTGTTCCGCGAACTGGACCCGAGAGATCACACTCGTAAATTCGATGAGGTCGGTTCCGTCTTCGACGCTCCACACGCCCGTGTCGGCACTCCCCCATACGTATACGGTGATCTTGGGATATCCGGATCGCCCATAGTCTTTCACGTTGGGCGAGGCGAGGAGAGACGAGTTCGGCAGTTGCTGTGCCTGAACAAGTGCTGGGCTTAGGACAAAAAGAACGAACACGCCCAGTAGGGCCACGAATGAAATGAAGCGAGTAGAAATCATGACTGAGAAAAATTGGAGGAAGGGGGGAGGTGGGAATGCTCTCGGACCAATCCGAAGGATCGACCCTGAAGCGGAATGCAGTTATGGAGGTGTGTGGTCAGTTGAGCCTTACGTTGTTGTTGGGGTATAATCGTACTTATAATCGTACCCGTAATTATAGCCCGCACTGGCCTTCTGAAGGTCGTATCGGTTAAAGATAATCCCATCAATCGGCACCCCGACAGCGTCGAGAGTGCTCCGCACCTGCGAGAGAGCTCGAAGGTCCGTCTTGTCGGCTGAGGCGACCACAAGGATGGCGTCGCAGTACGGCGCAATTACGACCGGGTCCGTGGCGGCGAGCACGGGTGGGGTGTCCACGATGATGATGTCGTACCGCTTTGTGCTTGGCGTGAGGAGAACCTGCATCCGCTCCGTGTCAAGAAGCTCGGTCGGCGGCACGTATGGCACGCCCGCGGGGAGAAACGAGAGTCCATTCACCAGGGTGTCCTGAATAATGCTGGCGTTCTTTCTGCCCTCGAGAATATCGGCAAGCCCGGGTCCACGCTCCACACCGAACAGCTTGTGGAGGTTTGCCCGCCGCATGTCGGCGTCAATCAGCAGCACCTTTCGTCCGCTCAGGGCAATCGTGATGGCAAGGTTGGCGGCGGTCGTGGTTTTCCCGTCTCCGGGTTCGGGACTGGTGATCATCAGGACCCGTGAGACCCCCTCTTGTCTCTGGCCGTTCTTCGACGCCGCAAACTGAAGGTTGGCCCGAACGAGTCGGTAATTTTCCGTTATGGGAGACCAGGGATTCAAGAGCGGGAAGAGACTCGTACTAACTTTCTGGCCCTCCACATCAACCGTCGCGCCCCCCTTGAACGTCGTTTTGAGTTCCCGATCCATTTTCGGAATCACTCCAACGAGACTGTATCCGTTGTTCTGAATGTCGTCGGGCTCGTGAATGTCCCAGTTCATCGACTCGCGAATGAACGCCAGCCCGATGCCCAGTCCGAGCCCGAGCAACAACCCGAGGATAATGTTTTGCTTCATGTTTGGGCTTACCGGGAGCATTGGGACAACCGCCGAACGCATCATCTTTACGTAGCCAAGTTCCGACTCTTCGGTCACGATGGTGCGCTGAAGTTCCATGGCGATGTCCTTGTAGAACTGCTCGGCTTGTGCGAGACGACGATCCAGCTGCTCCCGCTGAATGGTCTGCCGGGGAATGCTGGAAAGCCGGCCTTGGTAGCCTTCAATCCGACCGTCGAGGGCCCGAATCTGCGACTCGATCTGGGAAACGACGAGTTCCTGTTCTCGAATCCGACTACGAAGCATGCCCAAATTCCCGATCGAGGCAGATCCTTGTCCGTTGCCCATGATCGGAACATCCATTCCCTCGTTGGCCTGTGAAGCCGCGACCAACTCTTCCGTCAAGTCGACCTTGCGCGCTTCGTATCCATCAATCCGTCGCTTCAAGTCGGCCAGTTCGCGCACACGCGACTCGTTCCCGCGCAGGCTTGGGTCGTTAATGTAGTATTGCTCCGACTCAGCCTTCAGCCCGGCGATCTGGGTTTCCAGCGCCTGGATTTGTGCCCGTAGCCCTTGCACCTTTTGCTCTCCAAGAACCGTCGATCGCAATCCTGGTTGGACCTTCTGCAGTTGCTCCTGTAAAACCGTGAGCGTTCGATTCTCTTTCTCTAGCTGGAAGCGGAGAGCGTCGCGACGGGTCTGAAGCTCGGCGTACTCGGTCGCCACGTTTTGGCCATCCAATCCGTCGGTCACGACGGCATTTCTCTGGGCAAACTGCTCCCACTCCTGCTCGATGGCCCGAATATCCTCTTTCCGCTTCTCGAGTTGCCCCTCCAGAAACGCCCGAGCTGCCCCAACCCCAGACCGTGCCATCTCGCGACTGAAGACGCGATACTCCTCCGCGTAAACGTTAGCCATAACGGCAGCCTCTTCTGAGCTCTCGCTTCGTGCGACAATCTCGATGAGCCCCTGCTTGGGATCGGGCCGAAAGGTCACCATATCCTGAAGGCGGAGCATGCTCTCGTAGGTCGTCGGTGCAGCGTCCTTCTCTTTTGACGCCAGAAGCGTAAAGGGCACCTGATCGGTCGTATCTGCAATCGCTTGGATCTGCGCCACGACGCGGCGAGTGAGCTCGCCTGAGTTTTCGAGGATGCCGATTTCTGACTCAAGATCTTTCCCACCTGCCCAGCCAACCATCATGGGCGAAGTTCCCGGCGCGGCCGGCTTATTCTCGACCGAGACGACGGCTGACGATTGGTAGATGCGGGGAAGAATCATCGTTGTCCCCACCGCCACGCCCGTGACGAGCACGCACGTGAGGAAGATGGTCCATTTTCTTCGGCGAACGGTATTCCAGATGGCCCCAATGTCCAGGGCCGCATCATCGGCGGAAGGGGAACCGGCCGGAAGGCCCATGCGATCGGCCGTGGTTCGCGGCCCATCGAGTGATTGTGTTGAGTTGCTCATGGAAAATGTGTATTCAAGGGGGTGCCAAAGGAGAAATCGCGGGGGCGAGACCGCGATTGGGAGTTAAGAGGCTCCTTCGCCGGAAAGCACAACCGGCCCGGTCCGGACCAGCAGGTATAGATCGAGCCACACTGACCAGTTCTGGATGTAGTGGACGTCCAGGTTCACGCGGTCGGCAAAGCTCAGCCGGTTGCGTCCAGACACCTGCCAGAGGCCAGTCATGCCCGGGGGACTCTGTAGTACGGCCCGGGAGAGTCCGTTCATTTTCGCTAGCTCAGAGGGCATGTACGCCCGAGGCCCAACTAGACTCATGTCGCCCCGAAGGACGTTAATGATCTGAGGGAGCTCATCCAGACTGTAGCGGCGGAGAAACTTTCCAACGCTCGTCACGCGTGGATCGTCTTGCAGCTTATGGTAGCATTCGTATTCCTCACGGAGGCGCGGATCAGACATCAGGATCTCATCAAGTTTGCGCTCCGCATCCTCGTACATGGTGCGGAACTTCAATATGGTAACGATTCGCCCCTCCCGTCCCATGCGTTCTTGGCGATAGAAGACTGAGCCTGTGGAGCCCAATCGGATGAAAAGAGCAATCCCTAAGAGCACCGGCGCAAGCAAAAGAAGGCCTACCACAGCCCCAATGACGTCGACCGTGCGCTTGACGAGGCGAGCCCCACGCTGAAGGGCCACGTTCCGAACGCCGTAGCCGAAGAGCCCGTCGCCGGACCGACCTGTGGTCCAGAGGGCCGCGGCCCCGCCGGGCTCTCCAATCACAAAGACGTGGTCGAAGAACTTGCTGTACTGGGCGAGAAGGTTGGCCCGCCCCGCGTGCGTAAGTTGCGGCATCGCAAGAATGACGTACGGAATGTCGAAGGTGCTCGCCAAGTAGGGCCCCATCTCGTAGCCGCCCCGAATGGGCACCTCGAGGGTCTCGTCTTGCACCGTGTCACTGATGAGGGCCACGGGGCGGATGCCAATTTCCGGCCAGCGATTAAGGGTCGCCAGCACCGCTTCCCCACTCGTCCCCGAACTGACAATGACAGCGGGGACGCCCCACCAGGCCGTCCGGGCAAACGATATTCGGATGAGCGCCCGACAAACAGGCATCACCACAGCCCCAATCGCGCCCCCCGTGAAGAGCAGTGCCGAAGGGACAACGTTCCCGGTAAGAGCAAGTACCGTCGCTCCGGAGACCGCCCCTGCGAGAAACGTAAGAAACCCTATCTGCTGCATTTCGAGGGCCGGATGCGAAAAGCGCCGCCGGTAGAGCCCAGCCCCCGCATACACAACCAGTAGTCCCGCAAACCCCCCAAAAAATGTCCCATAGACGAGAACGGACGCCGTGGGGACCAGCCAGCTGGTCAACAGGTACGTGCTGCCAAATACAGAGAGCAGGCCGATCGCGTCCCCGAGAAGAAATGTAAGCAGCGTTTTCCACTGCGAGATCGGAATGATGAACGAGCGAACCTCGGTCTGGAGCTTCGACGGATGAGAGCCTATCTCCTGGTTCGGTCGCACTGCTGCCTGATCGATGGCCGGGAACTGTTCAGAAATCACTGGTGGACGCTCAGTTTGGGAAATGACTGCGGGATGATGGACATCTCTGAGACGTCCTCGCGAGGGTACCCGTCAACAAAGTCCGCGTAGGCGGTGTGCACCAGACGGGAGAAGGCCTCACGGAAGACCGGGACCGCAAATCGCTCGGCCTGTGCCCGGATGGCCGCCGGATCCAAACCGCCCCGAATCCGCTCAAACTCGTCGACGGCTTCTTTCAGCGTTTCGACGGTTTGGCGCGGGAAGAGCACTCCCGTGGTGCCCGGAAGCACCGTTTCCTGTACCCCACCCCTCCCGTATGCAATCACGGGAGTGCCACAAGCCTGTGCCTCGACCGGCACGATCCCAAAGTCCTCCTCGGCCGCAAACACGAAGGCCCGCGCATTTTCCATGTAGTAGGTCACCGCGTCGTCCGGCTGATAGCCAAGCATCGTAACGTTGGGCCCGGCCAGCCGCTTAATCGCATCGTACTCCGGCCCATCCCCAATCACGACCAATTCCTTGTCCGGCATCTCGGTGAAGGCGCGGACGATGAGATCTATGCGCTTGTAGGGCACCAGGCGCGACATTGTGAGGTAGAAAGTGTCCTTCTTCGGCTGTAGCGAAAATCGCTCCACGTCCACCGGCGGATAGATCACCTGGGCCCGCCGCCGATAGGTTTTCCAGATGCGTCGGGCCACGTGCTGGGAGTTGGCCACGAAGACATCCACGCGGGCAGCGGTGCTCAGGTCGTAGAGGCGCATGTAGTGGAGCATCATGCGTGCCAGGAGGCCCCGCATCCAACCAAGCTCCCCCATGTACTCGTGGTAAAGATCCCACGCGTATCGCATGGGGCTGTGCACGTAGCTGATGTGGAGCTGGTCGGGACGCGTAAGTACCCCTTTTGCCACCGCATAGCTGGACGATACCACGACGTCGTGGTCGCTCAGGTCGAACTGCTCGATGGCCATGGGGGCCAAGGGCAGATATTGGCGATAGAACCGCTCTGCGAAGGGGAGGTGTTGGATAAACGAGGTCTCGACCGGTAGTCCCTGTAAAAAGTCTCGCTGATCGACGGGAATAAAGTCGATGAGGCTGTAAAGCTTCGACTCGGGGAAGACCTCAATCATCTGCTCCAGAACGCGCTCGGCCCCGGCATACACCGGAAGCCAATCGTGAACGAGTCCCACGCGATCTGGCCGCAAAAGGGTTGTGGAGTCGGCATCCGCTCCGTCGTTCGACATGCGCCAATCGGAATCGAGATCGGTGACGCGAAACTTAACGCGGTTTTGAGAAGTGGACATATAACTAGACCCAAGCGGCCGAATGAAGTCAGGGACAATGAACGTACTACAGGATACGAAGTCGCTGCCCCAACCCGATTCTACTGTAGCGCATTCGAACCGGGGGATTTGACGTAGGAAATCGTCGCAGGCACACTAGTTGGCGCACGTCGGTCTGCGCCAAATCTCCCTCTCTCCAGGAACCAGGACTGCATCCTAGGCCCGTTGGCAAACGATGTGAACCAACAGGCGTGGCTTCCCTCTAGAAATCGATAATCCCGTACTGGACCATCTCCCCAGACGCTGACGAGCGTCATCGGACAGAGGGGCAAAAAGCGTTAGGCTACTCGTCTCCCCTTTCCTCATCTTCCCATCGATCTTGGTCCCGCTCGTAGGCACACTGCACAGCGTATTGAAGCAGCTCGTCGACGTTTTCAAAGCCGAGCTTTTCCTTTGCGCGGCGACGATAGGTCTCGACCGTCTTGCGGCTCAAATCAAGTTCCTCCGCAATCTCGCGCACGCTTTCCCCCCGCCCGAGTTTTCCAAAAACCGTCATCTCGCGATCGGTAAGCTGATCGGTCGGAGAATTGTAGGCGTAATCCTGCTGACGGATGACCTTGCTCAGAATGCGTGAGGACATGTGCTGACTTAGATAGACATCCCCGTCCGAAACGGATTGAGCAGCCTCGACGACTCGATGGGTCGGCTCAGTCTTCATCACATAGCCCGAGGCGCCCGCCCGCACAGCCCGCTCGGCGTAGACGCTTTCCTCGTACATCGAATAGATCAAGATGCGAACCTCTGGAAAGCGCGATCGAATTTGTTCCACAAGGTCGAGTCCATGTGCATCCTCCAGGGAAAGGTCGACCACGACGACATCGGGGGGATGGCGTTCTAATTGACGGAGCGCCTCCTCGGCCGTCGCACTTTCCCCGACGACCCGCATGTCGATCTTGCTATTGATCGACGAGGCAAGCGCCTCTCGAACCGCTGGATGATCGTCTACAATGAAGATCTGCGTGCGATCGCTCTCTCCATTGGATGCTTCCAAAGGAGAGGAGGACGACGTAAATTCGATGTTTTGTTCCTCGCTCATTCGGTTTGTCCTAGTTGGGCGTGGCTCCAGCAGATGCCTACGCATCTTTCCCGATTTCTAAACGTCCTCCTCGCAACGCAAGGAGTGGAAAAGATGAAGCGATCAATACGGTCGAGCCAACGCCAGTGAAAAAACTTCCCTGGAATGTTTCCGAGAAGGAGCCTGTCTGGTATGTACTTGGTTTGGAATTACCTCAGGACAACGCTGGGTATTGTACACTCTTAATGTAGGCTCTGCATCTTTCCACCCCTGACACCTTCCCTCCGGTGCTACCTGGTAACGTAGGCGCATCCGCCTGTCGTCATCAGGTGTTCTACTCGGGGTAATTAACGGTCGATTTCTCAAGACGACCCTCAAAGAACACCGGACAGACGAAAAAAAGCACACCATCCGGCGCGTATGACCACGGAAACTTGGCGCACTCCACCGTGCACTTTTGCGTCTTTTCTTCCTGAACAGGCGACTCTCTCAATTTTCCGCCTGCTTCCGTCTGAAGACACAGAGCACCCACCGCCCGAGAGCACGTGTCCGACGTCCTTTCCCATCGCCGACGTAGCCGTAGGAGCTCTCCCTGGTGCTACGTCAACTGTGATGGGGCAGGGGAGCGCGATCTCAATATCCAATCACCGGCGCGTCATCTTGAGCAAGGCAATCTCAGATCGGCAAGTCGAACGATCTCTCTGAAGAAACCGCCTCCATTAAACAGGCTCCACCGGTCTCCCCAGAGCGAGCTGCCTTCGGATTTTGCGACCACGCTGGCAGGGCAGAAATGAGGGCTGCCAGAACACAAATTCACAAGAAGCGTCGCTCCCCAACGGGGGCTTTGTGCTTTTAACCAGCGAAGTAGAGAGAAAAAAAGACCCAGCGGCGTTTTCACAACGCCCTGGGCCTGAGACAACCAAAAAGTGAGATTTGTACTACTCTTCGGCGGTGGACCGTTGACGGGGAGCGGATTCCTCTTCCCCACTTGTCCCCTGTCCGTAGGTCCACTGCACCGCATACTGCAAGAGTTCAGAAACCGTATCGTAGCCTAGCTTTTCTTTGGCCCGCCGGCGGTACGTTTCAATCGTCTTCCGGCTCAGACTCAGTCGGTCTTGAATCTCCTGCACGCTGTAGCCCTGACCCAGCATCTGGAAAACCGCCATCTCGCGATCCGTAAGTTCGTCAATCGCAAAACTGGGCTCTGAGGACCGGCCCATCGCGACTTTGTTCAGAATGCGCGAGGACATCTTTCGGCTCAGGTACACCTCGCCCTCGTGCGCGCTGCGAATGGCCTCGACAATGTTTTTCGTAGGTTCACTCTTCATAAGGTAGCCAGAGGCCCCCGCTCGAATGGCCCGCTCGGCGTACACGTTCTCATCGTACATCGAAAACACGACTAGATGCACGTCCGGATACTGAGCCCGCACGTTCTGCACGAGATCCAGCCCGTGCGCATCATTAAGAGAAATGTCGACGACCGCAACGTCGGGCTTCAGTTCTTCGATCTCACGAAAGGCCTCATCCGAAGAGCCGGACTCGCCACAGATTTCCATGTCAATCGTGGATTCAATGGTGTCCCGCACCGCCTCTCGGATGGCCGGGTGATCATCCACCATGTACACGCGAATGTGATTCGTGGAGCGCTGGTTTTTGGAAGACATATGATTGAAGAAGGGGGATTGAAACAAATGTGGTGAATCAGTGCGCCTCTTGGACAGGAGCCCCTTCCAATCGGAGTGCCCCCATTTCCTGAGGATTTTTGTCCATAGAGAGGGTCATTGATTCAATATAAGGGGAATCAGCCCCCTCTTTCTCATCTTTTGGATGAGTTTATCATATTCCACCGACCTTTGGCTTTTTAGGGGGTGGGTGGAAGGTCGCACTATAATGTAACTTCAATCCACTCCGAAAGTTCGTTTTACTCGTACGATACAGGGCATCGTCTCTTGCGCCCCCGATCCGCCCTGAATCACTTTTTGGAGCAGTCCGCACCCCACCCCGCGTTTAAAGATACACCGTTCCGGTGAGAAGAAAACAAGAACAGTCAAGCCCACCGCTTTACGACGACGCAATCGTCACGCCGCATGGTTGTACGCTCGACGTCCGTTCTGTAGATCTCTCCCGTTCATCAACGGCCTCCCCCCTTTCTCTGCATCAGGCCAGTCCCAATTCGAAATCTATCTTGACTGGGCCAACACGTACGGCTGGTGTTTCCGGACGGAAAACGCCCTAATTATCGGCAAGGGGGGCCGGGATGCGCCAGGCGGAGCGATTGCGAGAACGGCCTCTCGTCCCTCAAGAACAAGACCCCGGACGCCAAGATCGTCGACAAAGTCGAAGTCCGACACGGGAGTTAGGGCCTGGTGACCGGAATCGGTTCCTGCCGCCGTCCCTGCAAATAGAAAAAGCCCCGACCGGCAATGCCGATCGGGGCTGAGCGTCACCGAAGACCAATGCGTTGAGGCGGAGCGGGCGATGGGATTCGAACCCACGACCTTCTGCATGGCAAGCAGATGCTCTGCCACTGAGCTACGCCCGCGTGGTGCTCTTCAGAGGAAACCCCTTCTTCAGAAGAGCGCAATCTTGGACGGCTCATCCCCCCGTCCGTTCCGACGAAAATCCGATCTTTTTTGATCCTTCGTCCTCTTCGCCCGCGTCGGCCGGTTGCTCCCCCTCGATGGTGAACGTCATGCTCATGGGAATGGCGTCTTGGGCGGCCCAGAACGCGCGACCGTTCTGGTTGGCCGTGAGCACGCGCAGCCGAATCCGATGTGCCCCGAGTTCCTCGGACCAGTTGCGCACCGCATTCACCAGCTGGGTGCCATAGCCGTCGCGCCGGGCCTCCGGCCGAACGTAGAGTTCGTCGAGGTATACCTCTGAACTTTTTTCGTAGATGGGGGGTGGGCCCCATCGCCGCGCCGCAACAAAGCCCACCACATCGTTCTCCGCTTCTGCCACGTAGATGCGGGCCGTCTCGTCCTCAAGCCAAACGGGAAAATCGTTCTCCCAGCGGTCAAACGCATCGTCGGCGATGCCCATCCGATCGTCTTGCTCGGATTGTTCGTTGAGGAACTGAAGCCAGAGGTTGCCCACGGCCTCTTGGTCGGCCATCTGCGCCCGACGTACGTCTGGAAAACTCATGTCTAAATGTTTGTCGTGCTGTAGAAAAAGAACCCCACGCCGAACCTGTGTTTGCCCTACGAACTTATGGACTGTTTTGATTTTTGAACGCCTTGATCTGGAACCGTCTGTATACCAGGACCGGACCCTCCACACTGGACAGAAAGTGCCTCAGTTGACAGACTTCTAACGAACCGCAGTCGTCACGTGCTGCCAGACGTACCATCGTTTGAACTCAAAACAGTCTCTTACGCTCGAGGCTCGACGGTCGTCGGCGTTGTGGCCGTAAGACGCCCCTTCTCGACCAAAAGCTCGGCGTTGAGGAGCGCACCGCCAGCGGCCCCCCGAACGGTATTGTGGGAGAGAAGAACAAACTTCACGTCGTTGACGGCGCAGTCCTGAATGCGACCCACCGATACGGTCATCCCTCCGCCCGCATCTACATGGCGCTGCGGTTGCGGGGCGTCCGGGGCGTCAAGGACCTGAAGGAACGGCTCCGGCGCGCTCGGGAGCGACGAGTCCGCCAGGGGAGACCGAAATGAGTCCAGGGTCTCCCGCACATCGGCCGGCCCCACCTCTTCGCTGAACCGGACGGAAGTACAGGCAAGGTGGCCGTCGCGCACCGGCACCCGCGTGCACTGCGCACTCACTGGAAGGTCCGCCGGGGCGACGTGGTCCCCCTGTAGCGTGCCCAAGATCCTCTTCGGTTCTCTTGCGAGCTTATCTTCCTCTCCCCCAATGTGGGGCACCACATTTCCGACCGCATCGAGCGAGGGCACACCCGGATAGCCGGCCCCCGAGAGAGCCTGAAGCATCGTGACCTGCACTGCCTCCACGTCGTACGCCTCCATCAGCGGACGGAGGCCACAGACGAGCCCGACCGTCGAGCAGTTCGGGTTCGTGACGATGTACCCGTCGCTCCCCCAGTCCTGGTTGTCAATGAGGGCAATGTGATCCGGATTGACTTCCGGGATGAGGAGGGGCACGTCGTCGTGCAGCCGGTAATTCTTGGCATTTGAGATCACCGGATAGCCGGCCTCGGCGAATGCCCGCTCCACGTCCCCGGCCACCGACGAACTGAGGCCCGAAAAAACGAGGTCACAATCGAGGGCGGCAGGCTCGGTCGGTTTGACCTCCAGATCCGCCACGTCCGCCGGGATGGGCGAGCCACTCAGCCAGTTCGCGGCCTCGCGGTACGATTGCCCAGCCGACCGGTCGGACGCCGCTACGTCCGTGATCGTGAACCAGGGATGATCGTTCAGAAGCCGGATAAACGTCTGTCCCACGGCCCCGGTCGCTCCAAGAATGCCGACGCGATAGTCGTTCGAAGCCATTGTTCAATCTACGGGTCTACAGTTCGGTACAATTGGGATATCCTCAGAAGCTGTTTGGCGGATTGTCTGAGGCCTGCGACTTCGTGGATCTCGTGCAAAAAGGCTTCAACGCTCACCCGGTAGCACCGCTACAGGAGTTCGCTCGGGCGCCTTTCTGGCACTTCACCCACTGTGTCTCGGCTGATCATCCATCCACCAAACAGCTTCTCAGCTACTCAGAATCGACTGCTGGCGCTACCGCCCCAACGGGTGGGGTCACGCGAACGTTCTCCTTCCCATCCGGGAGGATGCGCGTCCCTTCGCCATCGGGGCGATCGATGGAACGCACCTGCATCGGGATGCCTGTCTCCGCAAGGGGACGGAGGGTCTTCGGATGCATCCCCAACCGCCCCGACTCCGTGAGGGCGAAGGCCTGCTCCATCGAGATCTCGTCGAGGCGCTCGGCATCCGCATCCGTGTCCGGGTCGGCGGTGTAGAGGCCGTCCACGTCCGTATAGCGGGTGAGGCACTCCGCGTGCAGGATCTGCGCAAACAGCGCCGCCGAGTAGTCGCTGCCCTCGAAGCCCAGGGTCGTGGTCGTGCCGTCCGTCGTAGCCCCGAGGAATCCCGCCACGACGGGCACTGCGTCCGGGGCGAGGCGGTCGTACCACTGCCGAATGCGTTCGGTCGTCTCCTCGGGCAGCACGTTGGCCTCGCCGTACGTCTC
>CAZTDC010000024.1:0-19241 GCA_964612165.1 uncultured Salinivenus sp. | reverse complement strand
TCGGGCTGCGGACGGCGGACGGATCGATGCCGAGGCCTTCTGCGATTCCTTTCACTAGATGCGTCTTGCCGGTGCCCAAGTCCCCGTACAGGGCAATTACGGCCCCGGCGTCAAGGGTCTCGGCGAGCTCCGTCCCGAGGGCGCGCGTCTCTTCGACCGACGCGGTGATTGCCGGAAGCACTACGTTCAAGTTATGGGTGTCGGAGGCAGAGGAAGAGGCCATGCCGCATGGACCGTCTGGTGTTCAGGGTCGGGCAAATCGGAAGAGGCCGCTACCGGGGCGTGAGGGTGGCAATGGGGAGGATCATTTCCTGCATCGAGGCGCCGCCGTGCTGGAGGGTATCTCGATAGAGATTTTCGTAGTGGTGGAAGTTCGTGGGATACACGAAGTAGTAGTCTTCCTTCGCGAAGATGTAGTTCGTGTTCATGCCGTATCGGGGCAGCCCATAATCCTCCGGCTCGGCCACGTAGATGGCCTCCTCCTCGTCGCACTTCAGGTTGCGGCCAAATTTATAGCGCAACGCAGTGGACGTCTCGCGGTCGCCGATCACCTTGCTCGACTGGAGGCTTCGGATGGCCCCGTGGTCGGTGGTGAGGATCACCGTGCAATCGGTGTCGGCGAGGGCGCGCAGGCTGTCGTAAAGCCAGGAGTGCTCGAACCACGTGCGGGTGAGGGCCCGGTAGGCCTCCTCGTCGGGGGCCAGCTCCTTAAGCACGTCGGAGTCGGAGCGGCTGTGGGCGAGGATGTCCACGAAGTTGACGACGACGGCACTGAGGTCGTGCTGGGTCAGGTTATTGGCTTGGTCCGCAAATTCCTGGCCTTCTTCGCCGGTTATGAGCTTGTCGTAACGGATGTTCACGTCGCCGGGATGCTTGCGGTCGAGGAGGTCGTGGAGAAAGGGTTCTTCGTGCTGGTTGCGGCTGTGCTCGCTTTCCTCGTCGGTCTCCCACGCGCCGGGAAAACGGTCCACGAGCTCGGCGGGGAGCAGGCCGCTGAAGATGGCGTTTCGCGAATAGGGGGTGGCCGTGGGCAGAAGGCTGTAGTAGTACTCCGTGTCGATGGCGAAGTGGGGATGGAGTAGCTCCTGGAAGGTGCGCCACTGATCGTAGCGTAGGCAGTCGATCACGAAAAAAACCACCGGGCGATCACCGAGCTCGGGCAGGACGAATTCGGGGATGACCTCGTGGGAGAGCGGAGGGCGGTCCTCATCGGGGGCGTCGTCGGCATGGGCAATCCAGTCGGCGTAGCGGCGTTCAATGAACGATCCGAACTTGCGGTTGGCCTCCTCGAACTGATCCTGAAAAATTTGCCGCGCGCCCTCGTCGTCCGTCAACTCCAAGTCGTAGTGCACGAGCTGGCGGTACAGGTCCGTCCACTCGGCGTGGGAGAGCGACTCGCGGAGGCGCTGCGAGATCTCGTTGAACGACTGCAGATACTCCTGCGACAGCGTCTCCTGCCGGAGCTGGCTCTGTTCGAGGAGGCGTTTGCAGGTGAGGAGAATCTGGCTCGGATTAACGGGCTTCGTGAGATAGTCGCTGATCTCACTGCCTAGGGCCTGCTCCATAAGGTCCTCCTCCTCACTCTTCGTGACCAACACCACGGGCAGCTCCGGCCGCACCTCCTTGATGGCCTCCAGCACCTCCAGCCCCTCCATGCCCGGCATCTGCTCGTCGAGAAGCACCACGTCGAAGGGCGTCTCGCGGACGAGGTCCACGGCATCGGCCCCGTTCGAGGCGGTCTGGACCTCGTAGTTCTTGTTTTCGAGAAACATCACGTGTGAGCGGAGCAGATCGATCTCGTCGTCCACCCAAAGAATCTGCGGTGAGCTCATGGTCGAACGCGGAATGGGGAGTCAACGGTAAGTTAGAAAGAGGGAGAAATCGCTAGTCAGGTCCGTCGGGTCTGACATACCCCCACTGACTGTCCTGCTCGATCGGAAGCAGCACCCGTTGCGGGTCAACTGGGTCGTTCATGGCCGGCTGCGGGGCCTCGAGGCACGCCGGCACGCTGGCCAATACGGCGAGGAGGCACAGCAAGGGGAAAACGAACGGTGACCATCGGCAATACCCAGATCGAGCCTGCAGCGATCCAGCGGGCTGTTCTGTACCCGCCGTCTACTGAAACGTTCGTTTGTCAGGATGGGAGCTTAGGCGAGGGGACAAGTGTGCCCGGGAAAAGACTGCTCTCTAGCCCGTGTCAACTGTGCGATGAATTTGTGGCTAGCCATCTGAGTCCATGTCCAACAAGTCGATTGGTCTTTCCGACGCCCTGCACGAGTATCTGCTGTCCGTGTCTCTCCGCGAGTCGGCGGTGATGGAGCAGTTGCGGAAGGAAACGGCCGACCATCCGAAGGCCAACATGCAGATTGCCCCGGAGCAGGCGCAGTTCTTTCAGTTTCTCCTTCAATTAATCGGGGCACGGCGCACTCTGGAGATTGGCGTGTTTACGGGCTACAGCGCCCTGGCCACCGCGGAGGTGCTGCCCCCCAGCGGGGAGGTTGTGGCGTGTGACATTAGCGAGGAGTATACCGAGATGGCGCGCCGATACTGGGAAAAGGCCGGGGTGGCCGATCGGATTGACCTGCACATTGCACCGGCGGCGGAGACCCTCGACGCCCTGCTGAACGACGGGCAGGCGGGGACGTTCGACTTCTCCTTCATTGACGCCGACAAGGAGACGTATGACACCTACTACGAGCTGTCGCTCGAACTGCTTCGGCCCGGCGGCGTCATCGCCCTGGACAATGTCTTTCGGGACGGCCGTGTGCTCGACGATGACGTGGAGGAGAGCGTGCGGGCTATCCAGCGCCTCAATGAAAAGCTCTACGACGACAAGCGAGTGGAGCTGACCATGCTCCCGCTGGCCGACGGGGTGACTCTGGCGATGAAGCGATGACTCCGTACGCGGTGGTCCCCTGTAGATATGAAGATGTCGATCGCGGGGCTTCCGGAGCTCCTCATGGACCGATTCGCACGGGATCATTCGGGTCAATCGTTGGCGAAAGCCACCACGACTTGGAGTGGAGATCTCGCGCATTCCGGATCTCAGCACGCCCCAAATCACAGCACGTCTTCCGGAAGGGCTTCCAAAAGGCGGTCGGTTAAGTTGAGAAGATTGAAGGCGTGCATGTAGTGAAGGATGGCGGTTTTGAGGCGCCAGTGCACGTAGGCCTGCGGGTCGCGGTAAGGGGCCACGTGGTCGTAGAGCGTCTCCCGGGCCGCCTCGACCTTCGGGTGTGTCCATACGTAGCGACTACCGGAGTCAATGAGCCAGCTCTGCTGATCCGTAGGCAGGTCCTCGAAGGCGTGTCCCTGTTTGTCGGAAGAGAGCCACTTGCGCCAGCGCCCGCTTTCGATCACGGCGCTGCGAAGGGCGTCCAGGAAGCCGGACGCTTTGTCCAGACGCTCTTCCAGGGCCACCAGTTGGCGTAGCGCGTCCGCCTCGACAGTAGACAGGCCCGGTCCCACGTTGGCCCCGCCCATTCCGCTGAGCGGGTACGCCTCCGGGGCGGCCACGTCGTCGGTATAGTGCCCTTTTAGCAACGCGCCGAACTGTTCTGTGGCCGCTGCCGTGAGCTGCTGGGCCTGATTGGGATTGAAGCTGGAACCGGCAAGGGTGGTGCCCACGTCTCCCACCACGAACGAGGGGGCGGGCAGGTCGTGGATCTGGAGCGCCTCGTCAAGCTGGGTGAGGAAGGAGCGGAACCGATCCTCGGTCTGCAATCCGCCGCTGACCTCCTCGGTGCCCACCTCGTAGGCGATGGGCGGTCGGCCCGCGCCCCGACGCACGTCTTCGGCGTGACGCATCAGCTCCACGGTGCGCTCGACGATGGTCTCGATGGGTACCGGCGCGTCTGTGGGCAGGCGGCGGTCGACGGTCGGGTCGATGTGAAGCAGGTCATAGCCGGCCTGGACGCAGGCGGTGATCGAGCGTTTGATCGCCGTGATCGTTTCCTCGTAGTCGAGATCCTCCTGCCGGTGGCGGTCCTTTTTCCACGGCCCGCCGTGATCGAGTCCCAACAGGACCGGCACCTCGAGGTCCCGTCGCTCGATTTCGGCCTCGACGACGTCGGCCAGCGCCGCGGGCGTCCAGTTGGTGTATCCGCCGTCTCGGTCGACCTGGTTGAGGGTCGCAGCGTAGAGGAGAGGGGCATTCGCCTCCTGGGCAGCCGAGAGTGCCGCGCGGGTGACGGCCTCCGAATTTGGACACACGGCCAACAATGTGTGCCGACTCCCCGGGCGCCCCGCGTCGGAGAGGGGGCCTTGGAGCAGGCGCACGACGAGGGCCGCGAGCGCCGTGTCGGACGCTTCGGCGGCGGCGCGAAGACGGGCAGCGGGCGAGGGAGGCATGAGCCGAGAACGTCGTCAGTGAGAAAAGGATTACATCAACACCTCGTCTGGTCCAAAGGTTTTCGCCGGTGGGGCCCGTTGAGCAAAAATACGAACCAGGAGACTCGGAGGTGGGTGACACTGTCGTCCGGAACGCAGCCCCCGCTCCCACGGTAGCAGGCGATCCTTGTCTGCGCCTTCGTCTTTGCCACGTTCGCCTGTGTCGTTTCTCAATCCCTTAGCGCTTCTGGCAATGGCGGCGGTGACCGTGCCGCTGTTTCTGCATCTGTTTAACCTGCGCCAACCCACGACTGTCGACTTCAGCTCGCTGGACTTTGTAAAAGAGCTGCAGGAGACCGCTGTCCAGCGGGTGCGCATCAAAGAGTGGCTGCTGCTGGCCCTCCGCATGCTGGCCATTGCGTGTCTGGTGTTGGCATTTGCACAGCCCACCCTCACGGGCGACTTGGCCAGTGTGGGCGGGTCGGTGCGCACCGCCCACGGCCTCGTCGTGGATAATTCGCTCTCGATGGGTGTGGACAGCGAGCAAGGGGGTACGGCTTTCGATCAGGCGAAGCAACGAGGGCAGGGTGTGCTGGAGACCTTTGACGACGGGGACGAGGTGATGGTCTGGCCGACCGCCCGCAGTGCGGAGGGACGTCCCTCGCTTGGGTCCAACGTGGGGGTGGCCCGAGAAAAGCTGGCTGACCTTGAGACGCAACCCGGGGGGGCGTCGCTCACGCGGGCGACCCGGCAGGCGGCAGCCGCCGTCGCCGAATCGTCGGCGCCCCGCAAGGTGGTGTACGTGATCGGCGATCTGCAGCGCAGCACGCTCGGTGATTCTGTGACGACGCAGGCGCCGGAGGGGGTACAGGTGCGTCTGCTGCCGGTGCAGACGCGCGACGCGGCCAACGTGAGCGTGCAAGACGTGACCGTCACCAGTCGTATTGCGGAGGTGGGGCAGCCGGTGCAATTGGAGGCGACGCTCATCAACCACGGATCGGAGACCCTTTCCAACTACGTCGCCAGCGTGTACCTGGCCGACGAGCGCGTGGCGCAGACCACGACGACGCTGGAGCCCGGGCTCAAGACCACGGTCTCCTTCACGGTTACGCCCCAGCAGCGTGGCTGGTTGAAAGGAGCGGTCGTGACTGAGGACGACGACTTCCCGCCGGACGACCGGCATCACTTCACCCTCAACGTGCCGGAGGAGCGCCGGGTGTTGGTCGTGCGGGGGACGGGGCAGCAGACCCGGTACGTGGATCTTGCGCTCTCGTCGGAGATGATTGCGGATCGGATTGCCTTTCAGACGTCTTCCATCGAGGAAACCGCCCTGGCGTCGGCGGAGCTGGGCAGCTACGACGCGGTCCTGCTTGTGGGGCCGAGCTCGCTCTCGAGTGGCGAGGTCGACGCCTTGGTGCGGTACGTCGATCGGGGAGGCGGCGTCCTGCTGTTTCCCAGTGGGGAGGCACAGGCGGCAACCTACAATCCGCTTCTCACCCCGCTCAATGCTGGCTCGATTCAGGGCTTCAGCGGGTCGTCTTCGGAGGAGCAGTCGGTTGCCTCCTTTGAACGGGTCGATCTGAAGCATCCGCTCTTTGAGGGCGTCTTTAACCAGGATCGGCGGTCGGACGCCGAGGTGGAGCAGCTGGAGATTTACCAGACGATGAATTTCCAGCCGTCGGGCCGATCGGGGCAGACGCTCATTGAGCTGTCCAACGGGTTTCCGTTTCTGCACGAAGTGCGGCACGGCGGGGGCGTTATGCTCGTGTCGGCCGTGGGCCCTACGCCGCAGTGGAGCGACTTGCCGGTGCGGGGATTCTTTGTTCCGCTTCTCTACCGGTCGGTCTACTACCTGTCGGCCGGGGCGTCGGTCTCGGGGGAGCAGTTGGTGGCGGGGGCGCCGAGTGAGTTGCGCGTCACGGGGCTTGCGCCGGGCACCTCGCTCCGCTTGGTGGGACCGGACAGGTCAGAAGTGGCGCCGGACCAGCGGGGCGTCTTCGGCGCGACGCTTCTGACCGTAGGGCGTACTCTGGACGTGCCTGGGGTCTACGACGTAAAGGCGGGGGAGCGCGTCGTTCGGCGGGTGGCCGTGAACGTCGATCCGGCCGAGTCGAACCTTCGTGCGACGACGCCCGACAGTGCCGCGTCGCAACTACAGGAGGTACTTGGAACCCCCGTTGAGGCTCTTGCCAGTGCCGGGGCGGGGGACGTGGCCGAGACCCTCCGTACCCAACGCGCGGGCACCGAAATCTGGAACGTCTTCTTGCTCCTGGCCCTGCTTTTCCTTGTCACGGAGATGCTCGTTGCGAGCCAATGGCGGCCGGAAACGGCGGCTGCGTAGAGATTGTGGAGGGGACTGGGCGAGAGGCGTATTCCGCATCCGTCAGTACGAATGCCTGGCAGGCGCGGTCGTCCTCCCAACTCTCACGATCTCTACAGTCTGTGGGGGAGAGGAACCCGTTCGACGCCGGGGTTTCTCGAATTGAACTGATCCGCGCGACGTGGCGGGGCCAAGGCCCTGATCGTGGAGGAGCTCGGGGCACAGTCCGCCTTCAGGACGGAGGTGACCGCCGACTCCACGGGGTACGAGCAGCGCGAGACCCGGCGGTCGTGGGGACAAGGACTGTTTTTGGCCGTGTATGAGGCTCGCTCCTGCTCGGGGACGGAGAGAGGCAAGGCCAAACCTTGATTTCCGGTTTTAGGTCTCCCCGGAATCCGTTAACAGTCCGCAACGATAAGCGGTGCTGCACGTCTTGCGCTCATTACACGAGAAGGGCTGTGGCGTACATGATGGCCAGTCCCGCCGTTACGCCGCCAAGGTTGACCCAAGAGGTGGAGACTGTGGCATCGGCCCCGGCGCGGTCGACTAGTAGCCGGCCCACCTCCACGATCACCTGTAGGATGGCGCCCGCTCCCACAGCGAAGAAGAGCACGGCCCAGAAGGGCGAGTAGTGAAAGCCGCCCAGCCACGTCCCGAGGATGGCCGGCCCCCCCCCGAGCACAGTCAGCCAGGCCAGTCGCCCCCATCCGGGATCGTCCTCGGCCATCGGCGCCCCTATGCCAATGCCCTCCGTGAGGTTGTGGAGCACGAAGCCGACGACCAGGAAACTGCCCAGGGCCGCCTCCCCCGCGGCGATGGCCGCGCCCACCGCCATGCCCTCGCCCAGATTGTGCAGGCCGATCCCGAGGGCGATGGCCGTCGCGATCCACTGGCGCCCGCTGGTGGTGGAGCGATCGGCCGCGCCGCCCCAGCGTCCGGCGGCGGTCAAGATGAGGTAGCTTAGGAGGCCCACGAGAAAGACGAGGGGCAGGGCCTGGAAGACGTCCGGCACCTCCTCCGCAATCTCGATACCCTCCAATAGGGTGTCCACGAATAGAAAGATGAGAAGGCCCATCGTGAGGGCCAGAACAAAGTTCATCACCTGCTCGCTTAGGTTTTGGAGCACGGGGAACCACATCAGGCCCAGCCCCACGGGAATGACGCCGATAAATGCGCCGAGCAGGGCAAAGAGGCCCCACCGCCTCGGCGTCGGCTGCGGCGTTTCGGTGGCGACCTCCACGGTATGGGAAAACGTCATGCCGGTGTCGGTGAGGAGGCGGATTTCGTGCAGCTCGCCGTGCACCCAGGGATAGGGGATGTGGACGGTGGCCTCGCCGAGTCGAGGAAGCGTCGAGTCCGGCTCGGCGTCGAACGACCAATATGCCTCGTCGACCTGCACCTGCGAAATCGTGACCGGCTCCGACGCTGCGTTGACGACCTGAACCGTAAAGCCGTCGTCGGTCAGCTCAACCCGATCGATCGACAGGTTCTGCACGGGTGGCTGATCGCCGGTGAGGGCCTCCATCGGATCAGCGTAGAGAAACGCGGCTAGTGCGACGGCCGCTAAGACGAGCGGCAATGCGCCCCAGAGCCAGAGCGAGACGGTCGACGAGTTTTTCAGCGCACGCATCGGGAAAAGATGGCTGTGATACAGAAAATCGGAACGGGAGCGGCAGAGGGATCACGCAGGCAGGTCGGCGCCCATCTCCTCTAGGGGTGGGGCGTCCTCGCGCACGTCGAAGAAGCCCATCCAGCCCAGTTCGGCAAACTCGCTCTGATGGGCGTGAAACATGTACTGGCCGGGCTCGAAGTCCTCGAACGAAAACTCCAGAATGCCCCGTTGGGCCTGGCACTGCATCACCGTGTCGATGGTCTCCTTCGTCGGTTCGAGGGTCGTGCCGTGATCGTAGTAGTCAAAGAAGTTGGCGTGGAGGTGGAACGAGTTGATGGGGTCGAACTCGGTTGCGTTCACCAGGTACACGCGCTGTCGCTGGTTGGGCTTGACGGGGATCGGGCGATTTGCGAACTCGAAGGCCACCGTGTTGGCGGCGTAGACCTCGTTGTCCCCGTCGAAGTTGGTGTCAAAGCCGTTCATTACCATCACCATTTCGCTGACGTTCTCGCACTCCGGATACTGATGGTTGCGGGCCTTGGCCGCGTTCCGCTTCTCGCCCTCGTAGCGGGCCGGGTCCGGGTCAATGATGAAAGCGCCGTAGAGCCCTTTGTGAATGTGCCGCTTGAGAGGTGTGGAGTGGCAGTGGTACAAGTGACACCCGAACGGCTCCGCATCGAACTCATAGACGGTGCGCTCGCCCGACGCGATCATGCCGTCCCCTGCGCCGGGCACCCCGTCCATCTCGGCGGAGTGAATGCCGTGGAAGTGGATGGTGTGGGGGTGACTCCCGGCATTGACGAACTCAATGCGGACCCGGTCCCCTTCCACGCAGCGAAAGGTGGGGCCGGGCACCCGCCCGTCATACGTCCAGGCCGGAAACGTCATGCCCGGCGCAATCTCAATTTCTTTGTCTCGGGCCACGACTTGATACTCTCGGAGCGTTTGCCCACTGTCGTGCGTGCTCGTCTCGCCGTAGTCGAAATCGGTGAGCATGGCCATCGGGTCAAAGCCGTTTCGTGCCGGGTCGACGGAACCAACGGTCTTCATCTGGCCGTGCATGCGGTTGGGGCCTGAGGACGACGCATCATCCTCGTCCTGTTCCTGAGGCGGGGCGTCCGACGCGGACGCCGATAGGGATCCGGCCCCGGCAAGACCGGCAAGACTCGCCATGCTTGCGCGGAGCCAGTCGCGACGAGAGACGGTTGAGGAGAACCAGCGGTCGAGAAACTCGGGCATAACACCGATTGATCAGGCCAAAAGTGCTGCGACAGTGTACCATCTACCAAGGACTCAAAAAATTGTTTTTCGTGGCTAAAAAAACCTCTGAATTCCACAATTGGAATCTGCGGAGGCCGACAGTCGAGCCCGCCGGCCGCCTGAGAATATTTATAGATCCATTCGCGCCAGATGGAGGCGTACGTGCAACACCAAATCGGGCTGCGGGTATAGACCTATGCAGTTTGGTTGAATCGGTCTTGCCGTCAACCCTCTCGCGTACTCCCGTCACAAGTCGACACTGCCTTTGTTTACACCAGAAGAGAAAACGAAGGACGCTGAAACCGCCATTATCGTTGGCGTCATTACGCCGCAGGAGTCGCGTTTCACCGTGCGCGACCACCTGAACGAGCTGGAGCACCTCGCCCGCACGGCCGGGGCCGACGTCACGGATCGCATGACGCAGTCGCTCAACAGCCCCGATCCGGCAACCTTCATCGGTTCGGGGAAGGTGGACGAGCTCGGTCGCCTCGCGAAAAAGCGCGACTCGGACCTCGTCATCTTCGACGACGAGCTTACCCCGGTGCAGGTGAAAAACATCGAGGAGGAGATTGACTGCAAGCTGCTCGACCGAACGGGCCTGATCCTCGACATCTTTGCCAGCCGGGCGCAGACCCGTGCGGCGAAGACACAGGTGGAGCTGGCTCAGCTCGACTATCTCCGCTCCCGGCTTACGCGACGCTGGACCCACCTCTCGCGCCAGGAGGGAGGCATCGGCACCAAGGGACCGGGAGAGAAGCAGATCGAGATGGACCGGCGGATGATTGACAAGCGCATGGCGAAGCTGCGCGAGAAGCTCGACAAAATCGACCAGCAGCGCCAGACCCAGCGCAAAGGCCGGAACGAGCACACCACCGTTTCGCTCGTCGGGTACACGAATGCGGGCAAGTCGACGCTGCTTAACGCCCTGGCCGACGAGGACGTGCTGGCGGAAGACCGCCTCTTTGCGACGCTCGACGCGACGACGCGGACTGTCGAGCTCGATACCAACAAAGAGGTGCTCATGTCCGACACCGTCGGGTTCATCCGCAAGCTTCCGCACCGGCTTATTGAAAGCTTCAAGAGCACGCTCGACGAAGTACGTGAGAGTGACGTCCTGATGCACGTCGTGGACGTGACCCACCCGAACTTTGACGAGCAGATACAGGTCGTCGACGAGACGCTGAAGGAGCTGGACTCGGACGACAAGCCGACGCTCGTGGTGTTCAACAAAGTAGACGCTCTGGAGGACCAAAGTCTGCTCCGGGCCCTCCGGGAGGATCATCCGGACGCGTCCTTCATTTCCGCGCTTCGCGGCATTGGTCTGGAGCAATTGAAGAAGGATCTACTCGCCCTGATCGAAAAGGATTATGTGGAACGCGTCACTTACGTCCCGGTGACTGAGCCCGAAGCCATTGCGGAGATTCATCGGTTGTCCAACGTGATCAGTGAAGACTATATGTACGCCGAGAATGGCGAGGCCGAGAACGGGGAGGAGGATCATCCCCAGGCCGTGGCTCGCATGCGATTCCGCGCCTCGCCTCGAAACGATGACCGCCTCCGACAAACCCTGGAGTCGTTCGCCGAGCTCCGTCCCGTCGTCGACGACGGGGTCCCTGTGCAAGAGTCGTAATGAATCCGGTCCTGTCGGAGCGTCACGGGGGACGTCTTCTTTGTAGAGGGGGCCTGCGACTTTGGCACGAGATCCGTAACGGCATGGCCCTTGCATAAACAAATGCTGAACGCCCGACGCCTTCAGTACGGCGTTGTCGCGTGTTCTCTCACGCAAACCCCCCAGACCCATGGAAGTACGAGACGCCATAGATTCCACCACTCCGGCCCTTCAGGTTTCCGACTCGGTAGAGAAGGCGCTCGGTCTGCTCATGGAGCACCACGTCAACCACCTCCCTGTGGTCGACGATGAGGGGGACCTTGCGGGCATGCTGTCCGAGGAGCGGCTGATGGACGCCGATGGCCCGGACGCCGAGATTGGCTCCCTGGTCGTGGGACGCCCGGTGAGCGTGCCCCCCGAAGCCCACATCTTCGAGGCCGCTCGCTCCATGGTGAAGCACGACCTCAGTACCATCCCGGTGGCCGACAAGCAGGGCCAATACCACGGCCTCATCCGGCGGCACGACATCTTCGACAAGTTCGCCCAGATGCTGTCGACCCAGCAGAGCGGGGCCATCGTCGCGCTCGAGGTTGAGCAGCGGGACTACGCGCTCGCCAAGCTGGTGCACCTCATCGAGCAGAACGAGGGCAAAGTGCTGGCTGTGGCGTCCGAAGAACCGGACAACTCGACCGGCAAGATTCGCGTGACCCTCAAGCTCAACGTCAAAGATACGTCTCGCATCCGCCACGTTCTCGAGCACAACGGCTACAACGTGGTCGCCTCCTTCGGCGAGGCCGAGGGCGAAATCGAAGAGCTCGTGGAAGAGTTCGTGCGGTACCTGGAGGTATAGCAGCCCCCGGTTAGAGCAGAAGGAGAATCATGTCCGTTCTACTGGCGAGAATGGGTATGGTGCGTGAAGCGTGATGCGTTAGGGAGATCCCGTATCAGATGTCACGTTTCCCCTCCAATCTTTGTGCCTATTCCTATTGACGTGAGTCCCCTATGGATGAACGCGATTCCAACGGTGCGCCCGAATCGGCCGCCGTGCTTCAGTCGATGACGCTGCTGGCCACCCTCTCGACCGCCGAGGAGGTGCGCGAGTCGATGGCTGAGCGCCGGGCTGGCCGCGACCCGTCGGCCCAAGCCCCCGCTGACCTAGCTACGGCCCGGTTGCACGAGGCGGGCGAGTCGCTGATGGAACTGCTCATGCAACTCGTGCTCGGGCAGGTGCCTCAGCTCGAGGACGAAGAGGAGCTCGCCCACGCCGTGCGGCACTTCGACCTTCTCATGAAGCTTCGTCGGGCCGAGCGGCTCGTGACTACCATGCACCAGCATCTCTTGAGCCTCTACCCCGACGTGTCCGAACCGCTTGTGGAAGAGGCACGCCACGTTCAAGGGGAGCTCGAAGTGCTTGTGGATCCGGACGTGGGGGATGGGACGGTTCCGGCGCTCTCAGACGTACTGGAGCGCGGCATTTCCTTCGTCGTGTGGACGCGACACGAGGCGTAGGCCAGGGAGGCTCGGGATTCCGATGGGGCCCGACCACGAATGTCGGTAAGAGAGGGGGCCGTCCCGCCGTCGTCAATTTGTCTGGAGTGCTTCGGGAGAGGCGAGCAGGGAAACCGGTCTCGCATACGGGCTAACGCCCGCTTCCAACTCACGTAGGCCCGAATATTTACGCCCCCCGTGTGTCACTCGCTGGGTCCGGATCCGGAGTGACGGTTGCAGCAAGCTGGGGAAGAACCTCGCCGGTCTTGCCGTCCACGCGGACGTTGGCGAGCGCATCGGCCCGAGTGGCTCCCAGGTTGACGATGCCCACGGGCTGGTCGTCCTGAACGGCGCCCCGCACGAAGCGGAAGCCAGAGTAGACGGTGAGGGACGATCCCGTGACCAGGAGCATGTCGGCCTCCGCCAGGAGCGACCAGGCACGCTCGACCGGGCCGGCGGCTGTATTTTCCCCGAAGAAGACGACCTTGGGCTTCAGAACGCCTCCGCAGGCCTGGCATTTGGGAACGGTGAACGATCGGGTCGCCGACCGAGGCAGCTCCGCGTCGCCGTCCGGGGCCAGCTCTTCTGCTTCCTCGGACCACCCCGGATTCAGGCCAAGCAGGCGCTCCTGGAGGGCGTAGCGGGACGAACGGGTGCCGCAATCCAGGCACACGACGTCCTCCAGCGCACCGTGCAACTCGACTACCCGCTCGCTCCCGGCCTCCTGGTGCAGCCGGTCCACGTTTTGCGTGATGATGCCATTTACAAGCCCGGTGGCTTCGAGCTGGGCGAGGGCGCGGTGCCCGTCGTTGGGCGTGGCCGCGTTGAAGGTGGGCCAGCCCACGGCGCTCCGGGCCCAGTAGTGGCGGCGGGTTTCCGGCTCCGACACGAACTCATTGTACTGAATCGGGGTGTGGTCTTTTTCACGGGTGTCGGGACCTCGATAGTCCGGAATGCCCGATTCGGTACTGATCCCGGCCCCGCTCAGCACCGTGACGGTCCGGTCGCGGAGCAGGTCGGCAAGCGCGTCGAACCCGATCCAGGGAGCAGGGTGAGGCATAAGCGGGGAGGCGTATGGTGTGGTTGAAGCAAGGTGAGAGCAGCAGGCACGCGCGCCACCATTCGATCTTGCTTCAGATCCATGTCTCCGATCGTCGAATGATACGTTGCTCCAATGATGCGGATTCGAGTCCCTCTCCTCCTCGAGTCGATGGGCCTATGCGCCAGACATCGCTTCGGATGCTTCGGGAAATGACCTCGAATCGGGTCTGTGTACGACCTTTTGGAGTCAGCCTCCAACACACCGTTTCGATCCATCCCTCGCGACGGCGCTAGGGTCTTCCGCCGACCGGCTCGCCGCCCTTGTTGTTGGTGGATGAGGGTCGCGAACTGTCGGGGATGACGGCTCCTCCCGAATCCACTGAAGCAGAAAACCGCCGGTAGTCTGGAAAGTCTAGAAAGAGACCGGTGGAGCTGGGACCTTCGGCTCCGCTCATCGGTGTGGAGTGGCGAGTCGCCCATTTCTGCTGAGTCTAATCGTTTGATGTCGACGAACGGAGTCCCCTCCTGGCTTGGAGTAGACCGGCGCGTGCTGGCCCTCGCATTTGCCCGCATGGCCGATGCGATGGGCAATTCGTTCCTCATCATCGTACTACCACTCTACGTAGCCAGTGAGACGGTGACCGGACGCCTGTTCGGCATTCCCACGTCACTGGTTGCCGGGGTGGTGCTGGCCCTTTTCGGCATTGCCAGCAGCATCGCCCAGCCCATTGCTGGACGCCTCTCCGATCGCGTGGGACGGCGAAAAGTCTTTGTGCTGGTGGGGCTTCTCGTCTTCAGCGTCGTCAACCTCACCTTTGCCTGGGCCACGCACTACTGGGAGCTGTTCGTCCTGCGGGTGGTTCAGGGCACGGCGGCAGCGTTTACCATTACGGCGAGCATCGCGCTGGTCAATGAAGGAAGCGATCCGGCCCGTCGAGGAAGTCATATGGGCATCTACAACTCCTTTCGGCTCGTTGGCTTCGGGGCCGGGCCGCTTCTGGCCAGCACGCTTCTCGAAATGGGGCCGTTCCACCTGCCTGGATCCGTCGAACTCACCGGGTTCGAGGTGACCTTTGGCGTGGCGGCGGGCGCAGCTCTTCTGAGTGCCGGCATGGTGGCTGCGCTCGTGCAGGATCCGGAGGAGACCGCTCCCGCGCCGCGTCGACTGGCCCTCCAAATCTGGGACCGGGCCCGTGGCGGCCTGGATCCGATCTTTGCGCTGGGCCTCGCGACGCTCGTCATGGCGGCCTGTATGGCGCTGCTTTCGGCCATCGAGCCGGAGGTGAACGCAAGACTGGACCAGGGGCCGTTTCTCTTTTCCGTAGAGTTCGTGGCGTTGATTGCGGCGCTCGCGGTGTTGCAGCCCGCCGTGGGACGGGCGAGCGACACGTGGGGGCGGCGCCCCTTTATCGTGGCGGGACTGGTGGGGCTGGTGCCCACGACAATCGGGCAGGGCCTGGTGGGCGCGCCCTGGGAGATGATTGTGGTCCGGGTGCTGCAGGGCGTGGCCGGGGCCATGGTCTTTGCGCCTGCGCTGGCCCTGGCGGGCGACTACACGGAGAAGGGACAGTCCGGGGCGCAGCTATCCGTGCTCACGGTGTCGTTTGGGTTGGGCATCGCCTTTGGGCAGCTCACCGCCGGGTTTTTCGTACAGTACGGCTTCCTCATTCCCTTCGGCGTGGGGGCGGGGTTGGCGGCCGGGGCGGCGCTTCTCGTGCACACGCAGGTGTACGACCGGCCCCCGGTCAGTGCAACCGTCGAGGGGTAAAGTGTGGGGCGCTAGCCGAGAGAGGACCAACCAGGGAGGAGGATCGGAAAGAGGGTCGATCAGTCGGCGACCAGGACGACCGGGTCCGTCGTGTACTCGTATTCGCCCAATCCGGGGCCCTTCTGCTCGTACTCGACGGGAACCCGGAAGTGCGCCGTCGTGTCCGGCGTTGCGTCCAACAGCAAGATGCGCTCGTCCACGGCTCGCGGGCTTATTGAAAGGAAGTCGTCGAGCTCGAATGGGCGGTACCCGTCGTAGTCCGCTTCGTTGAGGCGTCCAGCACAAAGAACGCCGAAAGCGGCTCTCCAGGCGCCCGGCCCCGGAATGAGCTGCTGCCGCAGACTCAACGGTCCTCGATCACGTCCTCCGATCTCGGTTCTTCGAGCGAACACGCGTAGGCGGCGGGGAGGAGGGGAAACGACCCATCTTGAGTTGAGACTTGAGAGTTGAATACCTTCTCCGACTTCATCTGAGTGCCGAGTCGGCCGGTGGGTAACGTGTCACCCTCAAGGGGGGACAGCTCAGGTCGGGTCCGGGACGAGTCAGGATACGTGGCTCGGAGGGTGGACGTAGAGAATCCCGTCGTCTTGAAGTGGTCTTCCACGTCAGTAGGAGGACACTCCCCGCCTGTTGCTTGACACGCGCCGAGCACACCGGCGCAAAAAATCAGAAGGGGCACGGCCTGTCGCGTGAGATGAAATCATCCTTTACCAGTCAGACGAGTGCATTCACGTTCGATCTGGTCGAGGAGTCGGGGATCATGCTCCACAAGCCGCTCGATGAGAGCAATGAGCGCCGGGCGGTCCATGTCGGAAACCAACTTTTCCACTTCTATCGCTTCCTCGGCGGGCACGTCCTCTTTCTGGGTCTTCAGCAGAACGGCCACGATGTGCTTGCACCAGCTGCCCTCGTAATAGGGACACGTGCACTTCACTGCCTGGATGTCATCCTCGTCGAACTGGATTGTCACGATGTACGGGTGCACGTCGCTGCCCTGAACCTGGGCCTTCAACGTGTGCTCGTCCGTTCGTTTCATGGAGCGGACGTTGCCGTCGGCAAGGTATTGCTCGCCGCGCTCAAACGACCCACCGGCGGTGTGGTCTTGAATTTCGGAGCGAGAGATTGGGGGGAGCGTCATGACCCAAAAGAAACTGGTGAGAGATTGTGACGAGGAATCCCTTCGTGCGAGCAGCCAATCGCGTTTTGAATCGAGAGAGTCGCTCGTATACGCCCTGTGTTTAGGACGTGAGAGGAAGGAGGTGGTTGATGGGCACCCGGCCGTTCCGAACGTGGTTAGGCTGTCGAGGTCGGACGGGTTGTGGTTTCGACGTGATGGAGGAAGTTCTTAAAGATCTGCTTGGCGGGCTGAGCGGCCTTAACATTTGCGTCGGTGCAGGTGTCGAGGGCCGCCTGCACGTCAGATTCCGGCAAGTCCTTGGAGTTGATCATGGCTTTTGCCGTCCGCAGGTCGTATTCGGGATGGAATTGCACGGCGTAGACCTGCTCGTAGCGAAAGGCCTGGACACCAGTCTCATTGGAGGCAAGCAGGTCGGCGTCCGACGGCATCGTCACCACATGGTCCGAGTGGGTGGCGAAAACGGTGAACGGATTCGGAATGCCGTTCCAGATTGGATCGTTCATCTCCTTCTTGACCTGCACATAGCCGAGTTCGTAGGAACCGCCCTTGACGGTCCCGCCGAGCACCTGGGCCAGCAGCTGGTGTCCCCAGCAGACCCCGAGAATGGGGACCCCATCGGCGATCGCCCCCTCCGTCCACCGACTCAGTTCCTGGATCCACGGTCGGTCGTCGTAGACCGACGACTGAGAGCCGCTGATGATCACGCCATCGAACGACTGGATGGAACCCTCTTGCGTTTGCACGGGCTCCGGATTCCCAATGGGCGGGGGAATCTCTCCCTCATTTGCGTCATAGATGCTGAGGGTCGCGTCCACTTCACGCTTGAAGTTTCGCTTTGCATGCGGCGTGCCGAGAGAGGCGTCAACCAAAGCGAGGTGCATACGCGGAGGAAGGTCTCGTTAACAAGTGCCGATCAATTTCATCACCGACGGGACGGGCGCACGTTCCAGACGATCATGACGATCGTCGTGTGGGCGAACGAAAAACGGGTTTCAGGGCGAAATCTCGGTACGTGTACCTTATCGAATTGCCTCTATCGGAAATATGGGTTGATTTCTATTTTTGAATACGACATACTACATAGACAATAAAAAGCCCTTTCGCTCAAAAAAGACGCATCACCATCATGAAGTTGTTTTCGAAAGCTTGTATCGTACTCGCTCTTTTGGTACTTGTCGGATGTGGGGGAGACGGAGGGGAAAGCTCAGCGGATGGCGCCAACGCGGATGGCGCCAAAACTGTGACCCACAGTGGAACCATTACCGAGGTGGACGCTGATGGGAAATCCATCACGGTCGACGTGAAGGACAAAGGCACGATGGAGTTTACGTTTTCAGATTCGACCAAGGTGCTCCATCGATATCAAGAGGTCCCCTTCGATTCGCTTCGGGCCGACCGCCAGGTGGGCGTGGAGGTTGCAGAGGGGAGCACCACTCCGATGCAGGTCAATATTGCCAATTAGCCGACGCCTCGTGCTGAGAGATCTGCAGTGCCCGCTCCCGTTTTCCGCATGCAGGTTTCTCCAACTAGGGGACAGCGGGCGGCTCCCTCGTGTATCGGCGGAGAGTGCCGATTTCCGCTCCGGCCCCCGACAACGCTACGGTTCACCCCTGCGGGGCCGGGGTGGAGGGGGACTCCAAGTTGAAAGAGGACTTCAAATCGCAATTGCTGAACGAACGAAGGATGGTCGTTTGGTCCATCCCTTCCTTTCAAGTGTCCGCGTCAATGTGGGCACGAATCGGGGCGGAAGGCAATCCTCCAGGATAGGGTCTCAGTTTCCCTTCAGGGCGATATTGTCAGCCCCGAAGATGCGCTGGGCACCCTTCATGAACTCGGCGGTGGGTTCGATGACGTACGACCGGCTCCGCAGTCGTTCTCGGCCCCGTAGCTCCGGAGCGTCAACGTCGAAGTAAAGCTTACAGTTGCCCGCGCTGCGCTCGCAGAGGGACTGGAACTCCTGAAGCTCACCCGGCATCACCTCGTCGAGGTTTACCTTCAGGACGACCTCGCTCACCATCTGCTCGCGCACCTTCCACATGGGGCTTACGTCTTTGGCGATCACCTTCACAGTGCCCCCGCGCACCTCCACGTTGCCCTCGACGAGCACCACGTTGTCGACCTCCAGGTAGGGCTGGACGCGATCGAGAACGTTGGAGAAGATGACCATCTCACCCTCACCCGTAAAGTCCTCGATGGTGGCGAAGGCAATAGGCTTGCCCGAGCGGGTGGTGTTGCGGTTCACTTCGGTAATGATGCCGCAGAAGGTACGCACCGGGCCGCGATTGCGGCCGTCCCCGCCGGCGGCCCGTTCAATCACTTCCTCCAGCTGATCCGGCTCGCCGAAGTGGGCGGTGGCAAAGGCGTCGGCCTCCGCGCGGTACTCGTCAAGCGGGTGGCCGGAGACGTAGAAGCCAAGCACTTCGTGCTCGGCCTTCAGCCGCTTGGACTTTGGCCACGGATCGGTATTCGGCAGGCCGGGCTCCATGGCTTCCGCTCCGGCGTCCCCGTCACCGAAGAGCGAGTTCTGGCCGGCCATGCGGTCGTGCTGGATCTTTTGCCCGTAACGCACGGCCTTATCCATGATCTCCATCAGCTGGGCGCGGTGGCCCTCCAGGTCGTCCAGCGCCCCGGCCTGGGCGAGGGCCTCCAGCGTGCGCTTGTTGACCGTGCTCAGGT
>CAZTDC010000023.1:0-19423 GCA_964612165.1 uncultured Salinivenus sp. | reverse complement strand
GCGTAAGGGTTTGGCGCATCTCCGTGCAGAGAATTTGCGCATGTCTGCCGTCCTGACTGATGATACGGAACCTACGAGCTCAGTGACACGCACTTTTTGATCTGCCGACGTTCTCCCTGGCCCACTCCTCGGGCGCCACCACGCCGCACGGCGTGCCCGTCGCACGCCGGCGACGATTCCGGGCTCGCCCTCCCCGTTTCTGTTAAGGCCTCTTGCTGCCACTTGGGATGTTCGTCGATCCACCGGCGCAGCCAATCGCGTAGTGCCTTCATCTCAAGCCGATCGGGACCGGAGGACTGCTCGACGTTCACGCCCTTACGTGAAGAAAGAGTAAGTCCGAAAAAATAAGCCCAAGAGGGGCGCCACCGGTCCTGTTTACCGGGACGGACGACGTTATGCAAGCCGGGGATGATGTGTCTCTTGACCCCTGCCTTCATCACAAAGTGTGTGCACTCTCTAACGGATCCGCTCTTTGGTCTATGCCAACAGCTACTGCTGAGCCCTCTACCCACGCCCACGACACGTCTCTTCCGCCCGCCGGAAGTGTCGATCAGTTCGACCCTCAGCAGGTGCGGGTGGTCGATGTTGAGGCGGAAAATACCGACGAAGTCGTTCGGCGGGACTGCTACGATCCGCAGGGCAGCCTGACTGGAGATGACCTTGACGGTGTTCAAACGGTATTCCAGCTTGTCGACGGAGAGGTGTATGTGCGCGCTATCGACTGGGCTCGGTCGGATTCCATGAAGCCCAGCGTCGACCTTCGATGGGTGCCCACCGGGATGCAGGCGAAGGAGGTCGGCCGAATCCGAGTCTTCACCTGGCCCAATGCGGAGCTCTTCCGGGTTTTTAAGGACACAGCGTAGCGGGCACCGCGCGACTGCCCGGCCCGATTCAGCCGACTTCGCCACAAGAGCTGTTGCTGGGCCTTTCTCGCGCAAAACGATCCCCGTCGCCCTGTCAGAGCAACCGATTGTCGGCTTCCATCTTTGGCGCGCCAAGTGCATCCCTATCAGAGTAGATGGACAAGATCATCAGACCGGGCAGCCCTCTCCTCCTGCGCCCCTCACGCGTCCCCGGCGTGACCGCTTCTATCGATTCGGGTTGGAACGGAAATCACGAAGATCCTCTTCGGTACCTTTGTAGTGAGCGGTTTTTCTGTACCGAAGAATCGGCTAAACTGCAATGTCCCGAATCGACATGACCCGATCTTCCTGCGTGCTCGTTTTCCTCGCCGTCTTCGGGATGGGCCTCGTATTTTCCCTGTCCCTGCGCGCCCAGGCACAAGTCTCCCCCTCCTCGACCAGTCAAGGAGCGTCAACGGCCTTGCAGGAAGCGAAGCAGGCGCACCTCTGGCGGGTGGCGGCGTGGGGCGGCCTTAATACCCTTGGCGGCCTTGCCTTAGTGTGGGGAACGAACCGACCCCAGCGGTCAGCCCGCTGGAACTTTGGCGCCATGTCGGCCGGCTGGGGGGCCGTCAACGTGGGCATTGCCACGGTGGGTCTTCTTACGATGTCCGCCCCCCCAACCGAGGCGGGGGCCCTTCTGGCCGCCGAGCGCCAATTTCATGACATCCTCCTCTTCAATCTGGGCCTCAATGTCGCCTATTCAGCCGTCGGCGGCACGATGCTCGGAGCGAGCTACCGGGACGTGTCGAACGCGGAGAGGTGGCGCGGCTTTGGGGCCTCGCTCATCCTTCAGGGCGCGGGCCTCCTAGTACTCGACGGGATAGCGTTCTTCGCCTCCCGCACCCGCCTGGCCCAACTCCTCGCCCAGCACACCGATCTCACGCTGACCGTCTGGCCGTCTCACGTCGCCCTCACCTTTCAGTTCTGACTTGCCAGCGGCCGTTATCGGACGGTCTGTTCGTTTCCATCGCCTTCGAACCGGTCACCGCCCCCGAACGGCCGTTGCCGACCTCTCTTTGAATAACATCCGGACGCGCGGCTGAACCGAAATGGACGACCGCCTCACCCAGACGAGCAAATTCCTCAGCTACGTGCTCCGCCACAATCCCGGCGCGCTCGACCTGGAGCTGGACCCGGGCGGTTGGGCCGACGTCAACACCCTCATCGAGAAGGCACAGGCCGAGGGGCAATCGCTGAACCGGTCGCGACTCCGTCACGTAATCGAGGCCGGGGACAAAACCCGGTTCAGATTGTCGGGAGACGGGACAAAGATCCGGGCCAACTACGGCCACTCGATCGAGGTGGACCTGGACCTCGAACCCACGCCCCCACCGGAACATCTTTATCACGGCACTGCCCAAAGCGCACTGCCCTCCATTCGGGAGGAGGGCCTGCGCCCGCAGTCGCGTCAATACGTGCACCTCTCCCCCACGTCGGACGATGCCCAGTCGGTCGGCCAGCGTCACGGCACCCCCGTCGTGCTCCCGGTCGAGGCCCCCGCCCTACACGAGGCGGGACACACGCTCTACCGATCCGCCAACACCGTGTGGCTCACGCGCCGGGTGCCTCCCTCCTTCATCCAGTTTCCGGAGCCGTAACTCGGGAGCGGCAGGGGGACCAATCAGGCCGAAGAGGCATCCACCGCATGGGCCTTCAGGTCCGACAACTCCAGCATCTCCAGGGCTTTCTGATGGGTAGCCGAGAGAAGCACCGGCGGAGCTACGCCCGCCTCAAGCGCCTCCTGCCAGCGCGCCGCACAGAGGCACCACCGATCCCCCGGATCCAGCCCGGGAAAGTCCCAGTCGGGGCGAGGCGTACTCAGGTCATTGCCCTGTGCCTTCGTGAACTGTAAGAACTCCTCCGTCATCTCGGCACAGACCACGTGGTTCCCCCGATCGCGCGGCCCCGTCTCGCAATGGCCGGTGCGATAGAACCCTGTCGTTGGGTCGTTTGAACAGGCTCTCAGCACACCACCGAGAACATTCTTCGATTCTTGGGCCTCCATGAAACGTGGGGGTTGTGAAAAAGAGACGACGAAAGTTGTTATGGGCTTTGTTGAATGGCATTGCGGGGGGAGCGTTCACCTTGTTTCTCATATCGCCTGCTCCTCCCAAAAAACTGGAATGATTTTCCCGGGGAATACCCATGCAGACCTGAAGGTTCTACCCAGTCGGGAATTTCGGAATCCATTTGCACTACTGCACGGCCTTGTACGCCCCTCATGCCCTCCGATCTCCAATCCACAGATCCAGAGCGTCAGCGTCTGCTCCGGGCCTGCGAGATCGCTGACACGCCGTCCCTCGATGTATTTGAACGGGCGGTTCGGCTCGCCAGCCAGGCGCTGAACGCCCCCGTGGCCGTAGTCGGACTCCGCGACGGGGATCAGGTGCGTTACGGCGCGACCGTAGGCACAGAGGTAGACACGATTCCGGTGTCGGCCTCCTTCTTCGATGCCCTCAACAATAGAGCCACCCTCCAGACGCTCTCTTCCGTATCGGAAAACGATCGACTCTCGAATCATCCCGTTCTCGAGGAACGACCGGCCCTCCAGTTCGTCGCTGGCCAGCCGCTCGTTATCGATGCCCCCGACCATCTCGCCACTTCCCCAACGACCATAGGAATACTCTATGTCGCCGATACAGCGTGCCGCTCATTCCACGCCGAGGAGGAAACGATCCTCCGGGACCTTGCGGCCCCAGTGATGAACGAGCTGGAACGTCGAGCCTATGGCCAGCGCGAGCGGGCCATCCTCGAACATACCTCCGACGCCTCCCTGGCCCTTGACGCCAAATGGCGCATCACCCACCTCAATGCCCGCGCGGAGGCTCTCTTGCAGCGCGATACCCACGCCCTCCTCGGCCAAACGATCTGGAAGGCGTTTCCGCAGGCGTTCGAGTCATCCTTCGAGGAGAACATTCGACGGGCCGCTGCTGAGCGGTCTACTGTCTCCTTCGAAACCTACTATTCCCCCCTTGAGACCTGGTTTCAGTTCCGAGCCTTTCCCGTGGCAGAGGGACTCACGATTTATTTTGAGGACGTCACCCAGCGGCGAGAGAGCGTCGAACTGCTCGAGTCGATCAACGCCAATATCTCGGAGGGCCTGTTTCGAAGCACGCCATCAGACGGATTCGTCTACGCGAATTCCGCGTTCGTAGAGATGTTTGGCTACGAAGATAGGAACGAGCTTCTGGACGTTCCCCCCTCGTCGCTGTACGCCGACCCGGAAGGTCGAGAAGCCTTTACCCAAACCCTCGAAGAAAACGGCATCGTTCGAGGCAGGGAAATCAAATTTGAACGCCGGGACGGCTCTTCGTTCTGGGGCCTTGTAAGCTGCACAGTGGTCCGGGACGAAGAGGATCACATCCGGTACTACGACGGAGCGGTCGTGGACATCACAAACCGCAAACAGCGAAAAAAGCAGCTCCGCATTCTAGAGCGGGCTCTTGATAACGCCGCTGAAGCGGTGATGATCATCGAAACGACCTCCTCTCCTCAAGTATCGTACGTCAACGAGGCCTTTAGCGACATGATGGGATACTCTGCCGAGACGGTACTCGGCGAGACGCCCAAAATCCTGGAAGGGCCGGCCACAGACCCTGACGTACTCCGCCCTCTGATCGAGAATAAGAGCAAATCTACGTTTGCGGCCGAGACGGTCAACTACGATGCCGAGGGCGAATCGCTGCTGATCCAATGGAACCTTGCACCGGTCCGCCCCGACGACCGGGCCGACTACTGGATTGCCGTTCTGCGCGACGTCACCGAGCACCGCCGCATGGAGCTGGAAATCCGCGAGCGCGAACAAAAAGTGGAAGCGCTCTACGCTGAAGCGGTAAACCTCCTGCAGGCGGACAGTCCCGAAGACGTTGCCGCCCACGTCGAAGACCTCGTCATCGACACCCTCGGCTACCCCCTCAACGCCGTTCGTTTTGCAGAAGATGACGTGCTCGTACCGGCGCACGTGTCGGAAAAGATCCAGTCGCACATGCCTACACGGCCGGTCTATCCCATTGACGGGGAGAGCATCGTGGCCGAGACGTTTCGGACCGGAGAGACCCGAGTTTACGAGGACATTCGCAACATCGATGACGGCTACGACCGCGGCGACGCGCGAGCAACCGCATACGTCCCCATCGGTCCCTATGGCCTCATCTCTGTTGCCAGCCTCGACCCCGACGACCTCGACCCATTTGACATCCGCCTTCTCGAGATTCTAACCCAGAACGCTGCGGTCGTTCTTGAACGCATTCAACGGGAGGACCGGCAACGCCGTACCATCGAGCGCATCGACACCCTCCGCGACATCAGCCAATCAATCCTATCGGCCTCTTCGACCAAGGCGGTCTCTCACGCTACGCTCCAGCGGCTGGCCCCACTCGTGCCCTACGTCCGAGCCAGCGTGGTACAATTTGACCGTGACGACGAAGAAGCAGCCCTGCTCGCGGTCGACGACCCAGAGGCCCCGCCTCCCAAGTTTGAGGAGGCGCTACCACTCGAACACTTTCGAGACGAAAACGGTGACCTGATTCGCAGCCTCCGGTACGTCGACCGCATCTCAGCCTCCTCGCCCGGCCCGCTCGAAGAACATCTTCAGACCGTCGGTATCCATTCGTATCTCAACGTGCCCCTGCGCGCCGAAGACGATATTATTGGGGCTCTAAACCTGGGCGCTGCCGCCCCGGACGCCTACGAAGACGAGCATCTCGACATTGCCCAGGAGGTGGCCGACATGCTGGCGGTAGCGCTCCGACAGGCCCGCTACCGGCAACAGCTGATCGACGCCAAGGAGGAAGCGGAAGAAATGAACCGGCTCAAGTCGGCCTTCCTCGCCAACATGAGCCACGAAATCCGAACGCCACTCACGTCCATCATCGGATTTGCCGACGTGCTCGGCGACTATGACTTGGGGGAGGCCGACCGTTTTGCAGACCTGATCGAAAAGAGTGGCACCCAGCTTCTAAACACGATCGACTCGGTCCTCGACCTGTCGAAGCTGGAGGCGGGATCGGTGCAGCCCACGTTCGAACGATTGGACGTGGCTCAGCAGACCCGAGACGCGGCCGAGCTGGTGTCGACGCGCGCCGAAGAAGCCGATGTTTCACTTGACCTCGATGTGCCGGACGACGCAATCCAGGCGGAACTCGATCAGGGGGCTTTTCACCGCATCCTGCAAAATTTGTTGAGCAACGCCATCAAGTTTACGGACCCCGGCGGCACCGTCACCCTTCGCGCTCGACAAGACAGGCAGGACGTTGTCCTAGAGGTTCAGGATACGGGGGTTGGCATCGACGAGGCCTTCATGCCAAACCTCTTCAACGCCTTCGAACAGGAGAACGACAACCCCGCCCGAAACGAAAGCGGCACAGGACTGGGGCTAGCCGTGACCAAGCGACTCGTGGATCTGCTCGACGGCACGATTGACGTCGAAAGCAGCAAAGGGAAAGGGACGTGCTTCACCGTGCGCCTCCCCCGCTTCCCCAATCCGTGATCCAGCCACACCTCGCAAGAGTGGCCAATCGAGTCCCATCGTACGAGTACACAATCGGAGAGTACGCATCGTCAACGTGCCCCCCTGCGACGCCCGCCTCATGGCAGCGGCCTCCATCCGCGGTCGCGCATGAGTCTTTCATTCTGGCTAGTTAGGGACGACCGCGCCCTCCCAGTTCAACCAGCAGGTCCAGAATACAGCACCGTCTGCACACCCACGGCGATCGCATCTTACTTTCGGTCGACTCCCTCCGGCTCTGTCAGCTTGAAACGCTCTCTCCCACGCACCCAAGCGCCCTTTCGCTCGTGCTTTTCCGGCACTCGCGCCGATCGGAGGGAAAAGGGCCTCCATCCCCAGAAGAAACATCCCAAGATACGATTGCCCTGGTCTGCACACCGTAGAGCTTGCAGGATCCCTGCTCAGTTCCCATTTTCTACCTCCTCATCTCCAGATACCCTTCACCCATCCAATAGGCGCATGCCCAATGCTCCAACCCGCGTCGGCGTGCTCACGGGCGGCGGCGACTGCCCCGGCATCAACGCCGCCCTCCGTGCTGTCACCAAGAGCCTGATCCTGAAGCACGACGCGTCCGTCGTCGGCATTCGCGACGGCTTTGAGGGCCTCATCGAGCGCGACGTTCACCCCATCAGCTACCAGGATGTCAGTGGGATCCTCACTCGTGGGGGCACCATTCTTGGCGCCAGCAACAGGACCGATCCGTTCAACTATCACCCCCGAGGCGGAGCCGACGTCTCCGCTCAGGTCGTGAGCACCTACGATAACTTCGACCTCGACGCCCTCGTGGTCATCGGGGGCGACGGCACCATGTCCATTGCCCACCGCCTCACCGACCTCGGAATCAATGTGGTAGGTGTGCCCAAGACCATCGACAACGACATTGTCGGCACCGACCGCACGGTTGGCTTTGACACGGCCGTGTCGATTGCCTCGGAGGCCATCGACCGAATTCGCACCACGGCCCAGAGCCACCACCGGGTCATGATCATCGAAACGATGGGGCGGTATGCGGGATGGATCGCCCTGCACGCCGGAGTGGCCAGTGGAGCGGACGTGATTCTGATTCCCGAGTTTGACTACGAGATCGACGAAGTGGCGCAGGTATGTCGGGATCGGCAACAGGGCGGCCAGCGATTCACCGTCATTACCATCGCCGAGGGCGCCAAACCCGAAGAGGGGGAGCGCGTCGTGAAGGAGCGCATTGAAGAACGAGCCGACCCGATTCGGCTCGGCGGGATTGGTCGAGCTCTGGCCGAAAAACTCAAGAACCGGCTTGACAGTGAAGTGCGCAAGACCATCCTTGGTCACATGCAGCGCGGGGGCTCCCCAACGGCCTATGACCGCAACCTCTCAACCGCGTTCGGCTCTCGGGCTTCCGCCCTCGTCGCCGAGGGCACGTTCGGGGTCATGGTGGCCCTGCAAGATGGCGATATTACTCACGTGCCGCTCGCGGCGGTCGCGGACAAGACACGCACCGTTCCGTCGAACTGCTCCCTCGTCGCTTCCGCCCTCGACGTGGGCACGTCGTTCGGGGTCCGTGATCTCGACGCCCAAATCTCAGGCACCGAGCCCGCCGACCTCGCATGACCCCAAAGCGGATCCAGCCTTCTCACTCGTTCCAAAACTTGCCGATACTTCCTCTTCCAACTGGACCCCGAACGAGACATAGTCGCACCTCTCGATGACCCCCTGAGCGATTGGGCCCTCTCACAAACAACTGTTTTTCATGCGTATCCTGCTCACCGGAGCCACCGGTTACGTCGGCTCCTACGTCCTGCGCGAGCTGCTCCGCGAAAATCATACCCCCCGCTGCCTCGTCCGAGGCTCCGCCGACAACCTTGCTGTGCAGGACGAGGCCATCGAGATTGTGTCGGGCGACGTGACGGACCCGGCTTCGCTCGACGGGGCCTTTACGAACTGCGACGCCGTCATTCACCTTGTGGGAATTATCGAAGAGAAGCGAGCCCAGGGTGTGACGTTCGATCGGATCCACGTGGACGGCACTCGGCACGTTATCGAGGCAGCTCAGGATGCGAATGTCGACCGATTCATTCACATGAGCGCCAATGGCGCGCGGGCGGAAGACGCTACGCCGTATCAGCGGACGAAGTGGGAGGCCGAGCAGCTTCTCCGGGGGACCGACTTCCGTCACTGGACCATTCTTCGCCCGTCCCTCCTCTTCGGGGAACCGGATCCCGGTCGCCCCGAATTTTCTTCCCAGCTTCTAAACGACCTCGTGCGCCCGTTTCCCATTCTACCCGTCTTCGGCGATGGACAGTACGAGATGCAGCCGGTGCACGTGACGGAGGTCGCATCCGCCTTTGTGCAGGCCCTAACAACGGAAGCCGCGCACACCCAGACCTACATCGTGGCGGGTCCGAACCGATTTCCCTACGTGGAGGTGCTCGACCGCATCGCACAAGGGGCCGGGCTCGACCCGAAATCAAAAGTCCATGTGCCCCTGCCTCTGGTTCGAATGGGCGTGTACACGGCCGGACGCCTGGGGCTGCTCCCCATTTCCCCGTCCCAGTTCGAGATGCTCGTCGAGGGCAACACGGGCGACGAAACCGCCTTCTACCGTGACTTTGATCTCTCTCCCATCCCCTACACTGTCGAGAATCTTCAGTATCTCAAAAGCATGTAACCGCTGCCTCTTATATATTCGTCTTCTGACACCGCACCCGAACCCCTCAACTCGAACACACCATGGAGGATCTGCCCACCATTGCCAACGTGACCAGCGCCCTGGAAGCCTGGGCCCCACCCGGATCCGCGCAGGATTACGACAACGTCGGGCTCCAAGTCGGCGACGCCAGCCGATCGGTGGAGACGGGCCTGCTGGCTCTCGACGCAACGCCCGACGTGCTGGAGGAGGCGAAAAAGATCGAAGCGGATCTTATCGTCACCCACCACCCCCTCCTCTTTCAGCCGCTCGACGGCGTGACGGCCGACGGCTACGTCTCGAATCTCGCGTTACGACTGGCAGAGGCCCGCGTTGCGCTCTACAGCATTCATACCAACCTCGACGCGGCCCCCGACGGCGTCTCATTTGCCCTCGCCGACCGGCTGGGGCTCACCGATGTCGGATTTCTGGACGGATTCGAGGATACCCTCTACAAGCTCGCCGTCTTCGTGCCCGAGGACGCGTTCGACACGGTAAGACGGGCCCTCGCGGACGCAGGTGCGGGCCAGATCGGCGATTACGAGGCCTGCGCGTTTGCGGTCGAGGGCACCGGCTTCTTCAAGCCCGGTGAGAGCACCGATCCACACATCGGGGAGGCTGGAGGCCAGGTCGAACCGGCGCAGGAGCGGAAGCTGGAGGTCGAAGTGGCCCGCTGGCAGTTGGGCGAGGTAATGGCTGCCCTCCAGGGCGCCCATCCCTACGAGGAGGTTGCCTACGATCTCTATCCGGTCAAGCAGAAAAACTCGCGCGCTGGGCTTGGGGTCCTTGGCCACCTGGAATCGCCAGAGCCACTTTCCGTCTTTCTCGATCGTGTAGCTACCCGGCTGGAGGCCGGTAGCCTACGTTATGCAGGCGAGGCCGACGCGACTGTTGAGCGCGTGGCCGTCTGCGGCGGGGCCGGCAGCGACTTTATCGGCACCGCTCGCAGCAAAGGCGCTGACGCCTACGTCACTGCCGACGTGAAATACCACGAGTTCTTCGAGGTGCTGAACAAGAGCGGCGACCCTGACATGGCGCTCGTCGATCCCGGTCACTACGAAACCGAGGCCCTCACCGAAGCGCTCCTTCGCGACTGGCTCACCGAGCGCTTCCCAGAGACCTCCTGGCATCGCACCGACACCCGGACCAGCCCGATGAAGACGTTTGTGCCCTCCTGACGGACCGCTTTCCTTTACCCATCCGCGGGCAAAAAACAGACGTATCCCCTCAAAGGCAGGGAGCGAACGCAACCGCACCCGCTATCGGATTTGGGACGAACGCTATTCTGAAACAGGATTCGGAGTTGCGAAGCTCGTCAGACTTGGCGTGCCAGGATCCTCCTTTGATCCGGCATCCCACTTTATGTCGCGCGTACTTCATTTTAACGCCGGTACCATCTGTATTGGAAAGGAAGACCGTTCTTCTTTCGCTTTCTCGATTGTCGGCAGTTTCTTTGCACGAAATGGAAGAATCCCCAAACAGCACTACGAACTTTCGTGCTGTCCCAATGTAAATATTGAATGGCGTACATTCGCGTTCGAACGACATCAATAAATAGTCTATATGCCGACGGCCAAAAAGAAGAAACCCTCAGTTGAGGACCAGTTGCGTGCCCTGGTCCGGCTCCAACACATTGACAACCGGATCGACCAGATCCACAAGCTTCGAGGGGATCTGCCGGAGGAGATTCGCGATCTCGAAGACGAGAAAGCCGGCCTCGAAACGCGCCTCGAGAACTACGAGGAGGAGATGCAAGAGCAGGAAGTGGCCAAGCGACAGGCCAAGCTCGACATCAAAGAAGCCGAAGGCCTGATCGACAAGTACGAGGAGCAGCAACTCGAAGTCCGCAACAACCGGGAGTTCGACGCGCTGACCAAGGAAATCGAAGGCCAGAAGGAACGCATCTCCGAGGCGGAGGAAACGATCGACGAGGCCGAGGAAACGATCGAGTCTCACGAGTCGGCCATCGAGGAGACCGAGCAACGCCTCGACGATCTCGACGATGTGCTTGACGAGAAGCGCTCAAAGCTCGAAGAGGTCCGGCAAGACACCGAGGACGAGGAGGCCAAGCTCAAAGAGATCCGCGACGAAGCGGAGGAGCAAGTGGGCTCCCGTTACCTCAAGGCCTACCAGAAGCTACGGGATCGCCTCCGGGATGGACGTGCGGTCGTTCCCCTGAAACGAGGCGCCGCCGCTGGCTTCGCGGTCCCGCCTCAGCGGCAGGTTGAAATCCGCCAGCGAAAAAACATCGTTGCGTGCGAGCACACCGGCCGCATTATCGTCGACGAAGACCTCTACAACGAAACCGTCGACGACATGAAAGAGAAGGTCGACCTGTAAAAGCGCAGACGGCAGCTTGAGCCGCTGCGCTTTTTTGCATGGAAGCCCCCTCGGGCCCGAACCTCGGGCGTACACCCCACGTTTATTAGAATAGGGCGTGTGTGCCGGGTCATCGCTCCGTCGGTGCCGACGCCGTCGGCATCGGCGGTGAGGAAAGTCCGAACACCGCAGGGCACCGTGCTTCCTAACAGGAAGACTGCATCCGTGCCGGTAACGGTCGGCACGCTGCAGATGGCACGTGCAACAGAGAGCAGTCCCGCCCGCCGGCCTCGCGGCTGGCGCGGTAAGGGGTGAAAGGGTGCGGTAAGAGCGCACCGGCGCTCTCGGCGACGAGAGCGGCCAGGCAAACCCCTCGGGGTGCAAGGCCAAGTAGCACCGTTCCAACGCGGCTCGAGGACTCGAACGCTGTTGGTGAAGGTTGCCCGCCGATGACGTCCCGACCCTGTCGGGACCCGGTGCAGGTAGGCCGCTTGAGACAGCCGGCGACGGCCGTTCCAGATAGATGATGATCTTCCCGCACGCTCCCCGTGGGCCTCTTCGGGCAGACCAAATTCGGCTTACAGGCACGCCCGCCCTTTGTGTACACGAACGGCAGCCTCCTCACCGGGGGCTGCCGTTCGTCATTGTGGGCAGGAATAAAAAAGGCGAAGCGCCACACGAGGGCGCCTCGCCTCACCTCTACTCAGAAAGTGGAACCCGCAGGAATGCGCGGTGCCAGACGCAGCGCTTTAGTTCCCGCCCCCCGTGGGCGCTGAACCACCGCCTTGCTGTTGGCCTCCGCCCTGCTGCGGCAGGGGGGTCGCATCCCCGCCCTGAGGCTGCGGCTGGCCCTGTTGCTCCGGCTGTCCCTCCCGCGCCCGGTTCTGAATCACGCTCTCCTGCTCTTGATCCCCTCCGATAAAGAAGTTGCTGATGACGCAGAGGGTAATGAAGATGGCCCCGAGCGTCCACGTGGCTTTCTCCAGCGTGTCGGGAGCCTGACGCGTCCCCAGCACCTGCCGCGCCGCGCCCCCCTGCGCAATGCCGGCCAGGCCGCCTCCCTGCCCACTCTGGAGCAGAATCACGAGGATGAGCACAGCAGCAATCAGAGCGATAAAAACGACCATCATCGAAAACATAACGCGACCGTCCGCTTGTTGAAGTCAATAGTCGAAAAACGACAGTTGAATCAGGTGTAAGTCCTTTACGATAGACCCGACCGTTCGTTCACGTGCGCGGCGGCGTAGACCAGCGCCGTGATGGTCTTCATGTCCTTGATCTCCCCTTCGCGGGCCCGCCGCACGGCCTGGTCGAGCTCCATGTCCACGACCTCGACGAACTCTCCCTCGGCCAGGTCCTGCTCGCCCTGCTCCAACCCATAGGCAGCGAACACGTGAATGATCTCGTTGCTGTATCCGATGCACGGGTACGCTGCTCCAATCGACTCGAAGCGCTCGGCACGCCATCCGGTCTCTTCCTCCAGCTCCCGGGCCGCAACGTCGGCGGGATCCTCACCCGGCTCGTCGAGCTTGCCGGCCGGCACTTCCAAAAACGTCCGTCGCGGCGGATAGCGAAACTGCCGAACCAGCAACGTGCGGCCGTCGTCGAAGATCGGCACAATAGCCGATGCCCCCGGATGATTGATCCACTCCCGAACCGACGTATTCCCGTTGGGCAGGCGCACCTCATCGCGGAACGCCTTCAAGAGAACGCCATCGAGAAGCTGCTCGGTTGATAGCTGCGATTCGGCGAGATCGCTCATGGCAAAGGGGGCTCTTCAATTTCAACCGTGCCTGCGAACGAGAGCCCGCCCGTCGTGCTCCCCCTCTGCCCGTTTTTCACATGCCGCTGCTCTCCATCAACGGGACTTACGTTCGCCGCAGCACCGTCACTGCATTCACCGCAACCATGCCCGCCGTCTCGGCGCGGAGTCGACGCGGGCCCAACGACACAGAGGTGCACCCGTTGGCCCTGGCCTCCTCCACCTCCCCCAACGTAAAGCCGCCCTCGGGTCCAACTAAAACGAGCACTTGATCGCCCGTCGCGACGTCATCGAGAGCCTGGATCAGGGGCGTGCTCTCCGCCCCCCCATGGCAGACGAGCCGAACGTCGGCCGGGGTCGTGTCCAGCAAGGCGTCGAGCGTCTGCGGGTGCGCAAGATCGGGGAGGCGGCTCCGACGACACTGTTTCAGCGCCGCGACCATCACGTTGCGCGTGCGCTCCTTGCGAAAGGTCTCGGTTTCCGTGTGTCGCGTGTGGATCGGCACGATCCGGCCCACGCCTAACTCCACGGCCTTCTCGACGAAGGTCTCAAACCGAGACCGCTTCGTGAGGAGCCCCATCCCGACAGTGACGTGCACGTCGGGCTCCCCCACGTCGCGCTTCGTTTCCTGAATCGTCCCCACCACCTGCTGCCCTGCGAGGTGATCGAGTTGTACCCGGTGCCAGCCGCCCTCCCCATCTACCACTACAATCTTGTCGCCTTCCTGGGCCCGGAGCACCGATTGGACGTGCCGGGCCTCGTCCTCGGGGAGCACAACACGCTGGCCGCGGAAGGCAGAAGGCGGGGCGTAGAAGTTGGTTGTCATCGGAGTTGTGAGGTTCCAAACGAGAACAGGAGCGTCGCTACAGTCCCACCGAGAGGCCGAAGTGGACGCGACCGTCGAGGGGTGTTGTCACCTCCGGATTGAGGGCGTAGGTGGTGGTGATGAGGCCAATCGCAGTCTGTATCTGAACGCCGACGCCGTAGCCCGGCTGCCAATCCTGCGTGGCCGACGCGCTTCCCAGTGCGGGGCGGGCCACATACCCCAAGTCGCCAAAGGCATAGGCGTACGACCGTCGGCCAATTTGGTACCGGTACTCAGCGACCCCTCGCACGGTGACATTGCCCAGAAACCGGTCCTCATCGTAGCCCCGAAGCGAGGTGGCCCCGCCAAATCGAAACAGGTCGCTGCGGTCGTAGGTTCGGCTGCGCAGTACCGACCCGTCGCCCCCCACTACCAGCACCTGCCGGTCGAAGAGGGGCACAAATGCCCGAATGGTTCCCCGAAGCCGTTCCTGTTGAATCGATTCCTGTTCCCGCGTGGTGTCGCCCTCGGCGGTGATTCGCTGAAAAACCTGACGCTTTCGCCCCTGCTCTAGTTGCACGTTCAGGCGCAGGCCCCGGCGCGGATTGACGCGGCGGTTGAGCGTTTCATATCGCAGTCCCAGCCCGTAGAAGAGCGTGCGGCTCCGCGGGATACGTTGCCGACCGTCGCGGAGCCGTGCCCCAGCCTGCCCCGGCGCCACAACCTCGCGGCTGAGGCTGCCGGTCAGTTCGAACGCTTCCCCAAACCGGTACCCAACGTCCAGCCCGTAGCTGCGCTCGCCATACGTCGAGTCGCGCTGTTCTCCTTGAAATCGGCCCGTAACCCGGAACGGAAGGCGAAAAAGGTACGGATCTGAGATCGAAAGGTCGAAGATGCTGGTCTGACCGGGGCGACGGTCGAGCGTGAGGTCAAACCGACGACCGCCCCCAAACACGTGCTCCAGCAGGAGATGCCCGTTGCCCACGAGTTGTCCTTGGTCTCGCGTGTTGGACGCAGGCAGGTACCCCAGCACCAAATCGAACGAGCCCGGCGGCGCTTCCTCGACGGGGATACGGAGGATGGCCCCCCCATCAGATTCGACCCGCAATTCCGGCCGTTCCACCGACTCAAAAAACGGACTACTCCCTAGCGACTCCCGAATGGCTTCCGGATCGTAGTCCGCAAGGGGCGCGCCCGTGGCGAGTCCCGCGAGTCGGGCCACGAGGCTGGGCGCGGTGCGTGCATCATCGGGCACCTCGATCCGCTTAAGCCAGAGGGCCGGCCCTTCGTCGACGCGCAATGTAACCTGCAGGCGCGGCGGCGCGGTGCTGTCGATGCGCGCTTCCGTCACGCGAACCTCGGTGAGGAGACGCCCTTCCTTCTCGTAGCGGTCGAGGATAGCCTGTACATCGGCCTCCAGTCGACGGGGATCGAGCGGTCTTCCCTCTTGCGTTTCCATCAATCGCCGGAGCTCCGAAGACGGGACAGTTTCTGCTCCTTCAATTCGCAGCGTCCCCACCTCCACCCGCGGCCCCCGTCGGGCATACACGTGCACCGTGGTGCTCTCTGACGACGAGTCTACGGTCGCTGAGTCAAGCCGGGCGTAGTAGTAGCCCTTGCGCTGTAGGTGGTCGAGCAGAGCTTCCCCCACGCTTCGGACCCGATCGGAAGAGGCCGAGGACACGGCTTTTGGCCAGTCCGTCTGCGTACCGTCAAGCGTAAGCTGCCACTGCGGAGACGAGTCCGTAGAACCAGCAGAGGACTCCGACTGCGCCAATGCAGCTGTCACAGAACCACCTCCCACACCCCCAACCAGAAGGAGCAACACCGCATACGCTGCTGGGTATAGAACACGGCGCGTCACCACCATCGTGAACCTGATTTTTGACTGCATGTCGCGACTCTGGCTCTCCACTGTCTTCGTCCTCGGCCTCTTGGCCCTGCCCAGATTCGAACACGTTCCTGTGGCGTCCGATGGGTTCGAACCAAGCGCCACAGCACGGGTTGCAGCCCCTAGTCCCTCGGACGATACCCTCCGGACCGCTACCGCTGCAACCACCCCCCTGATTGTCTCCCTCCCCACCGAGCTTCAGGGAGCCCCGGTCACGCGCTACAGTGTGCTCCAGGCCCCTGCCCTCAGCGGCGTGGCCGACCGCTCCCTCACCTGGATTCCCCGCGGCACCGGTCCCGGCACCTACGATGTGCGCCTCCACGCGCACCATTCCAATGCCGCACCCGATACCCTCGTCGTCCAAATCACGGTTGAGTCGTAATTCGGGTGCTCTCCAATCGAACGCTCACCGTCTCATTTCCTCATTTTTGCAGTTCACGTCGAGTCGTTCCGTTAGACTGTAGATGTCCGAAATCACGGACGGCGGATCCGAACGCGTCAACCTCTAGCGCCAATCTCTCTGATCCAACCTGTGTCCGTAGAAGACGAAACGCCGACTGCCCGCCAGCGCAGCGCCTTCCAGCAGGACCTGCTCGACTGGTACGCCGACAACAAACGCTCGATGCCCTGGCGAGAGACGGACAACCCGTACCGCATCTGGGTCGCCGAAATTATGCTCCAGCAGACCCGGGTCGACACGGTCCGCGACTACTACCATCGCTTTCTTGAGGCCTTTCCCACCGTCGAGGCCCTCGCCGCAGCCGACCGCGACGACGTTCTGAAGCACTGGGAAGGCCTCGGCTTTTACGCCCGGGCCCGCCATCTGCATGAGGCCGCCCAACATGTCGTCGACGAACACAGCGGCACCGTGCCCGACACGATGGACGCCATTCGCGACCTCAAGGGCGTCGGTCCGTACACGGCTGCCGCCGTCCTGTCCATCGCCTACCAGAGGCCCCACGCCGTCCTCGACGGCAACGTCAAACGCGTTCTTACCCGCATCTTCGCCGTCGAGGAGGACGCCACCACGACCGCCGCCGAGCGGGAGCTGCGCCGCCTCGCCAACGAGCTGCTCGACCCCGACCGTCCCGGCGACTTTAACCAGGCGATGATGGAACTCGGAGCGCTCGTCTGCACTCCGAGCACGCCCCTCTGCGACCGTTGCCCTCTGCAGGCGGTGTGCCGCGCCCACGAGGCGGGAACGGAGGAGGACTATCCGGTGACCCCCGAGTCGAAGCCGGTGCCCCACCACGACATCGCGGTCGGGCTTGTCTTCGACAACGAGAATGGAGAGGTCCTCATCCAACGCCGGCCGGATGAAGGCCTGCTTGGGGGGCTCTGGGAATTCCCCGGTGGCAAACAGGAAGACGGGGAGTCGATGGCGGAGGCCTGCCGCCGAGAGGTCAAAGAAGAACTCGGCATCGACGTGGCCGTCGAAGAGCCGTTCTACACCCTCTCCCACGCGTATTCCCACTTCAAAATTACCCTCCACGCCTTCCGGTGCCGCATTGAGGACGGGACGCCGGAGGCCCGCGAGGATCAGCCGTTCACATGGGTTGGTCTCGGCGAGCTTGACGACTACGCCTTCCCCCGCGCCAACCGCCGCCTCATCGAAGAGCTGGAACGGCGCCAGGTCGAACCCTCCCTCTTTGATTCGTCTTCCGCCTCCCCATCCTCGTCCTAAGAAACTGTTTTAATTTATGACCGGCTTCAAAATCGCGATCGAATTCTCCGGTCGAGATGCTGAATCGAAATGATGGCGGTCAGAAACCAGGCTGTTCTGCATGGGCATGCAGTCGTTACGCCCAGGTAGATCCGGAGCGCTTGAAATTAAAACAGCTTCTAAACCCCCTCCCAGTCGCAGTGCACTATTCATCTCCGAATAGGGCACAACCCGGAGCCCGACGCCGAGAAGACCCAACACCGGATAGCGGACGATGCTTACACACCCCTACCAGAGACCAGACCATTTCCGTCGCAAGTGCCAACGCATCGTCCATTTGCTCGGCAATGCCTCAAGACGCCAGAATCATCTCCCGAATTCTCCCTGGTCCAACGCCGATGAGGTGACCACTCACCTCGATCGCCGAAACGCCTCCACGTTTTCCCCCATTGACCGCAGAGAGCTGTCCGGACGGAAACGAGATGAGCGCGGACCCCCCATTATGCCCGAGAAATGCTGATTAGCCGTCTGCTTCCTCCTGCCCATAGATGGAGGCTCCAATGAGGCCGCCAAACGTCCCGAGAATCACGTAGAAAATGAGTCCACAGCCCATGACGCCCGCAATGAACCACGGCGACTCGAGGAGCTGACGCATCGATTCAATCTGTTGCTCGGGACTTCCCATCTCCCGCATCTGCTCGATGCCCTGTTGGGCAGCCTCGTCCCAACCCGGCTGCACCCCGATCATCGTGAGAACAGCCCCGATCGCCCCGTTCACGAGTGCCGCGACGACCGCTGTTGCGGCCCCGAACCCAGCCCCTCCCCCTGCCCGTACGGTCACGGATCGTCCCCGGGTGTAGTACCACACCACAGCCCCGCCCGCAACGAGAACGAGGAGGCCTTCCACGCACACCCCAAGGTACGGGAGGCTGCTTACGATTGAGATCAGTGCGCCGGTAACGGCCCCAACGAAAACGACAGCAGTTCCTTTGTCGGACACGGCGAGAGTGTGGTTGATTAGCGTATCGGAGGCAGATGTCGAATTTTAACGGACACGCGCCCCTCCTTCAACCGGAACGCCCCCGCTCAGGTGGAGGACGTCGATTGTGAAGAGGGGTTTTTCACACCCGCCGGTTCTGGAGACGAGACCGAACGAAGAAGGCCCACTCCCGCCAGAAGCCCCACAACAACGCCCAGGATGCCCCCGGTGACAAATCGACTGATGGGCACGTTGGGCCAAGTACCGAGAATGGGCCCAATCCAATCGAGTCCCAACAGGCCAGTGGCTCCGAGGAGCAGGGAAAGCGCACGGCGTTGAATACAGCGGCACCACGACCAAAGGAGGGGCACGACGAGTACCCCGATGACGAGACCCAGGTAGATGCCCGTGCACCGATCACAGAACGCGATTTGAATTTCCCCGATATGCGGGGATCGCACCGACATTTGATGACACACCGGCGCAAAGACGTGCATAACAAGGGCGCCCCACTTCGATGGAAGGAACGGAGGCGATAAGCCAAGCAGCAATATGGCCGCTATGGCCAAAACAAGCCCTCCCCATGCGCAAGGACGATACGATAAGGGAGACGAAGCAAACATAACGTCGATGGTCTGACAGGCGTGCGGTCGTCCGCCATCCGTTCACACAACTTTTCTGCGGAGAGGTTCAACTCGGGTCTCGGACCGCTATCGCTAAACGATCTTCACCGGGAAACCGGGCCTTGTCGGAAACAAAGAGGGGGAGGTCCAGTTGGTGTGAGTGGAGTTGTTATCACTCACCATTGGCGAGTGATAACAACAACGAATCCGCACATCAATCACAAGTCATCACCCACGAACTATGACGAGCATCAAACCTCTCGGCGACCGCGTTGTCGTCCAGCCGAAACCGGCCGAAGAGAAGACCG
>CAZTDC010000022.1:0-19634 GCA_964612165.1 uncultured Salinivenus sp. | reverse complement strand
CCACGGTGCCCGACATTGACAAGAAGCCCCTCGACGAGATTGTGCAGTGGAACCGGTAGTTTGCGACGCTTCCGGGTGAGCCCCTAACGCAAGCCGACGACCCCAATGCTTCTCCATTCGATAGGCTCGACGGAAGACGGGGGCGTGAGAGTGGTCGCAAAACCGTTTCCTCTTTCTCCCACGCCCCCGTACTCCCGTTTCCGCTGGCAAAGCGGCCGGAGAAGAGGGAGGAGCCACTTTCCTCCGACACGCCTATCCTGCTCGTTTGCACTCCTGGCGTGAAAGCACCGCAAAGGTGTACGGGCCCCGGGAACCTGGGAAAATGTCGTCCGGTTTATAGCAGTCCGATATTGCGCGAGGCACCGCCTCGCACCGAATAGGGCAAGTCCCGCACGGCCAGCTCCCTCTGAACCCCGTCAGGGCCGGAAGGCAGCAGCGGTAGGAGGTCGCAGCGGCGCGCTGCGGGTCGCTTGCCCTTTTTCTTTTGCTTTTTTCGCGGATTGCCCCTTCTGCCGCGAACGGCCCGTCCCCCCTTGCGTTTAGCCGTCGAAATTGCGCGGCGGCCCCTGCCGCGTCTCGTCGAGTGCTCCGTCGAATTTGTGGATTCCTGTCTCATGCTTCTCCCCTCCGTCGCGATGTCGCCCGTTCTCCTCACTCAACAGTCCGGCGGTTCAGGCGGACTGTTGGGTCTATTGTTGCCCCTCGTTCTCATCGGGCTCGTCTTCTACTTCTTCATCTACCGCCCCCAGCAGAAGCGCGAGGAGGAGCACGAGGAGATGGTCGCCAACCTGGAGCAGGGCGACAAGATCGTGACGATCGGCGGCATCCACGGCACCGTACAGCGCATCGACGAGGACAGCATCCTGGCGCAGATCGACAGCAAGGGCACCAAGATCCGCGTCGACAAGCAGGCCATCGCCAGCAGTGGGGAAGAGTAGCGCTCTCCCCGCTCGATGGACGGATGGGTGAATCCATCCCGACTCCGGTTTGCAGATTCGACCTTATCGTTTCCACCTGGTGCTCGCCCCCGATTTCGTAAGATCAGCTGCCCCTGATTTTTATGACTGATTCCCGGGCCGCCGAGGCGACGTTCGACCCCATCGAGGACGCCATTTCCGCCATTCGGGAAGGTGAACTCGTGATTGTTGTGGACGATGAGGACCGCGAAAACGAGGGTGATTTCATCGGGGCGGCGGAGGCGATGACACCCGAGCTCGTCAACTTCATGACGAAGCAAGGGCGGGGCCTGCTCTGCACGGCGATTACGCCCGAGCGCGCCGAGGCCCTGGACCTGGACCTGATGGTCGAGTCGAATTCGGCCCTCTACAGCACGCCCTTCACCGTCTCGGTCGACTACAAAGAAGGCACCAGCACCGGCATCTCGGCCGAAGATCGGGCCAAAACGATCCGTGCCCTCGCGGATCCAGAGGTCTCTCCACACGACTTCGCCCGGCCCGGCCACGTCTTTCCCCTCCGCGCCCGCAGCGGAGGCGTGCTGCGCCGCGCCGGTCACACGGAAGCGGCCGTGGACCTGGCGCGCCTGGCCGGCTACGAGCCCGCCGGGGCCCTCGTCGAAATTATGGACGAGGACGGCACGATGGCGCGCGTGCCTCAGCTCCGCACCCTGGCCGACGAGCTGGACCTGCCGCTTATCACCATCCAGGACCTTATCGCCTACCGCCGCCAGAACGAGCAGCTGGTGAGCCGCGAGGCAGAAACGACCCTCAACACCGCCTTCGGCACTTTTCGCGTGGTGGCCTACCAGGAAACGCTCACGGGCGACGTCCACCTGGCCCTCCTCAAAGGCGAGTGGACCGAGACCGAGCCCGTCCTCGTGCGCGTCCACTCCCAGAACGTGCTCGGCGACGTGCTGGCCGCCCGGCGCGAGGAGTACAGCGAACAGCTGGCCGAGACCCTGCTCCGCATCGAGCACGAAGGGCAGGGCGCCGTCCTTTACATGATGCAGAGCAACCACGGCCAGGGCCTGCTCTCAAAGCTGCGCGACATGGAGCGTCAGCAGTCGCAGGACACCGACGAGCCGGCCGACGCGTCCCTCGACATGGACCACCGCGACTACGGCATCGGCTGCCAGATCCTCCGCGACCTCGGCATCCGCAAGCTGCGCCTCCTCACCAACAATCCCCGCAAGCGCATCGGGCTGGCCGGCTATGGGCTCGAGCTCGTGGAGCAGACGCCCATCGAACTACCGGCCGAGGCCGCCGACCAACTGTCTGACCTCGCCGCCGACCGCCTGACCCCACTGCTGATGGAACTCCTTCAGTCAACCCCGTAATCTCCCCTCTCCCGTCCGCCTTTTCCCATGAATAGCGATCAGGTCCTCAAAACCATCTACACCGGGATTGCCATCTTCGGCACGTACCTCACAACCACCCGAGTGTTGGCGGGCGACTGGATCGCCGCACTCTGGCCCCTGGCTATCGTGGCCTTCTGTGTCTATCGTCTCTTGACCATGGACGAGGAGTAGCACGTTCTGGGAACGACCCTCCAACGGAGGAGTGGGGGAACCGTGCAGAAAAGCAATTGTGGGCGCTCCCTCCAATTCCAATCGTCTCGCTGGAATGCACGATGGCCACAGACGTCACGAAGCGCAACAACGTCACGATCTCAGGCAGTGGCTCTCGCCCTATGCTGTTCGCCCATGGGTTCGGGTGCAATCAGACCATGTGGCGCTTCGTGAGCCCCCACTTCGAGACCGACTACCAGGTCATTCGCTTCGACTACGTGGGATCGGGCGAGTCGGACCTCAGCGCCTACGACCCCGACCGCTACGATTCTCTGGACGGCTACGCGCAGGACGTTACGGAGATTTGTGAGGCGCTGGACCTAGACGATGTTATCTTTGTGGCGCACTCGGTGAGCACGGTCATCGGCATGCTCGCCGCTATCGAGCAGCCCGAGCGCTTCGACGAGCTTGTGCTTCTCGGGACCTCGCCCTGCTACCTCAACGACCCGCCCGACTACCACGGCGGCTTTGAGCGGGAGGACCTGGAGGGTCTCCTGGAGATGATGGACAAAAACTACATCGGATGGTCGGACTACTTTTCTTCCCTCCTCATGCAGCAGGCTGAGGCGAAGGAGGTCGAGGCGGAACTCGACCGCAGCTTCTGCTCCACCGACCCTCACATCATGCGCCAGTTTGCCGAGGTCACCTTCTTCTCCGACTACCGGGACATCGTGCCCGAGGTGCCCACTTCGTCCCTTATGATCGAGTGTACGGACGACATCATCGCGCCGATGGAGGTCACCCGATACATGGAGAACCACCTGCCAAAAACGACGCTCAAGGTGCTGGACGTGGCCGGGCACTGCCCGCACATGAGCCACCCCGACGAGACCATTGCGGCGATCGACGCGTACCTACACTCCTCATCTCCTCGGTCGTCGGACGCTGCGTAGGCCCGCTATGGACTCCATCTTGGATACTGCTCCCTGTGGCTTCCTGTCGTTTACGGACGACGGGACCGTTCGGAGCGTCAATCAAACCCTTCTCGACCTGCTGGGACGGTCCCGCACAGCCGTCGTCGGGGACCACGTCGAATCGCTTCTCTCTTCCGGCGCGAAGCTGTTTTACCACACCCACTTCTTTCCCATGCTCAAGATGCAGGAGGAGGTGGAGGAGGTGTACATGTCGCTCGAGACGAGCGACGGAGACGACCTGTCTTTCCTCGTCAACGCAAAGCGTACCCCCCGCGACGGCGAAACGGTCAACGAGGTGGTGCTTCTCCGCTTCGAGGAGCGCAACCAGTACGAGGATGAGATTCTTCAGGCCAAGCAGGCGGCCGAGCAGGCCAATCGGGCGAAGGCCAAGTTTCTGTCCACGGTCTCGCACGAGCTTCGTACGCCCATTAGCACCATCAAAAGCCTGTCGCAGTACCTGTCGCTCGGGGTCCGCGGGCCGGTTACCGAGGAGCAAGAAGAATATCTCGACCGGATTGACGCCGCCGCCGATTACCTTGATACGCTCATCACGGACATTCTCGACTTTGCCCGGCTGGAGGCCGGGTCGGTGGACGTGTCCCTCGAGTCGGTGTCCGTGGAGGGGGCGCTCAACCGGGCCGAGTCACTGGTCGAAGTGCGATTCGACGAGGCCGACCTCACCTACGAACGTACTCTCCCGTTCTCGAACCTGCACGTGCAGGCCGATCCGGACCGACTCCAGCAAATTCTGCTCAATCTGCTGACCAATGCCGTCAAATTCACGGAGCCCGGGGGCGCGGTGACGACGGAGGTGACTATCGAGGACGACACGGCCCAGATTCGCGTGCGGGATACGGGGATCGGGATTTCGGAAGACGATCAGCGGCACATCTTCGACCCTTTCATCCAGGCTCGGGATCCGGACGCCTCTGATCAGAGTGGAGGCGTCGGGCTTGGGCTCGCCATTAGCCGCGACCTGACGGAAGCGATGGGGGGGACGCTCACCGTTGAGAGTGAAGAGGGGATCGGGTCGGTCTTTACCGTGAGCCTGCCCATCAGCAACTCGCCCGAAGTGGAGCGCCAGTGAGTCGAGGCCGATCCGATGGGGGATCGTCTGGGGGGACCCATCGGTTTATTTTGTGTCTCTCAACGCCCTCATTCTGCCATGCGTGTTCGCCATGACTCGTCTCACCGAGGTTTTCCGCCGCATTGAGTCGAACCACCACCTCGTCCTCGACGCGGTCCGTGTGTATTTAGGTGCGGGGCTGTTCTTCCGCGGCCTCGTTCTTCTGCTCACCGACACGGGCCTGCAGCAATTTGCGGGCGGCGCTGCCCCGTCCCTGACCACCTCCGGCATCGCCGTTTACGTGATGGCGGCCCACGTCGTGGGGGGTGCCCTTCTCATCGTGGGCCTCTACACCCGGCTCGCCGCTGTTGTGCAGCTGCCCGTTCTCACCGGGGCAGTCCTCCTGGTGCATTGGCAGAACGGCATCCTGTCGGCCAACCAGTCGCTGGAGTTTTCGGCGCTCGTGTTGTTTCTGCTCGTGCTCGTCTTCCTGTTTGGGGGCGGGAAGTGGTCGCTCGATGCCCGCTGGCGGGATGAGACGACGTACGAGCCGACTGCGACCGCCTGACCCCCTCACACGCCGAGTCCCCAATGCCCAGTCAGGTGCGTAGGGGGGGAAGCGACTCCTCTTCCGGGACGAAGTTGAGCGCGAGCCCGTTGTTGCAGTAGCGAAGTCCCGTTGGCTCCGGACCATCTTCGAAGATGTGGCCCTGATGCCCGCCGCAGCGCTTGCAGTGATACTCGGTGCGTACGTAGCCGAGCTTCGTGTCTTCTTTCGTGTCGACGCGTCCCTCCAGCGGCGCCCAGAAGCTCGGCCACCCCGTCCCGCTGTCGTACTTGGTCTTCGACGGAAAGAGGGGAAGCCGACACGCCGCACAAATGAACGTGCCCGTTCGATTCTCTTTGAGAAGCGGACTGGAACGGCGGGGCTCGGTGCCTTCCTCGAACAAGATGTGGAAGACGTCGTCCGAGAGGATCGATCGCCACTCATCGGTCGACTTGTCGATCGGCGGCACGTCGGTGCGGAGCTCGTGGACGTCGATCGTGTCCGACGCAACAGGAGAGGGAGTGGGCCTCGACCGGCTGCGACCACAGGCCGTCAGTGCCATCGGGGCCACGGAGGCAACGGCGAGGCTTTTCAGAAAGGAGGCTCGATCCATCATTGGACTGAGACAATCAGAATGCGACAACCAATACCCACCTCTTTAGTGACGACTCCCCTCTCAGCGTTTCACAGTCGATGCGACGATGTTGCGATTCCGCAAGGAAAGACAAAGCGAGCGCGTGTTAAAGATGTCGGCAAGGTACGGACTCTTATCCGCCGTGCCTGCTCCAGTTGTGCCAGAATGTACGCCGGAGTATGGACGTATGGGCGTCGCCAGGGGGTTCTCTGAGTGAAGGAACGACCCGATTCTTGAAGCGAGGTGAGAGCAGGTACCGGAGAGAGGGGATAGGTGACGACGGCGCCGAACAACAGAGGTGAGAAAACCGGCCCGAAATAGAAAAAGCCCTCCCGGCGCAGACCGGGACGGCGAATTTTTCTTTCTTATCATCACGTCCACTACCAGTATAACAAAACACACCCCCGGGTTCTATTAAACAGAGCATGACGATGTCGTAACGCGACCCTGATATGTCCTCTCCTTTCTCATCTCCTGGGGGATCGCCCGGTGCCGAGAGGGGCGTTGATCGCTATTCTTGCGGGTCGAGGGGGGGAAGCTGGGCTTCAATCTCTTCGCGACGGGGCTCCAGCTTGGGCGGAAGCGTCACTTTGCCGGCGGCGGCCTCCTCCACGGGGAAGGGCGTGCCGGTGTCCGTCGCAATCTCGATGAGGATTCCGCCCGGCTCTCGGGTGTAGACCGACTCGAAGTAGTGCCGGTCGATGACGGGCGAGGGGTTGAGACCGGCCTGCTCGATGCGCTCGCGCCACTGGCGGATGGTGTCGCTGTTGGGGGTGCGGAGGGCAAAGTGGTGTACGCCGCCCTTCCCAAGCCAGCCGGGCTCGGCGTCGGCCTGCTCGATCACGTGAACTTCGGCGGCCACCCCGCCCGGCCCCGTCTCAAACACGAGGGCCGGCCCCGATGGCTCCGTCACAGCTTCAAGACCGCCCTCTGCTGCTCCATTGCCCTCCACGTCGTAGACTCGCTCCTGTCGAAAGCCAAAAACATCCGTTAGGGCTTCGCGGGTGGCGGCCAGGTCGCTCACAGTGATCTCGACCGGTCCCAATCCGCGGATGGCCTGGTTGAGCGGAACCGGTCCGTCGGCCCACGGGGACGTGTCCGGAACGCGGTCCACGTCGTCGCTGTCGTCGACGAGGTGAATCGTCTGCCCTTCCATGTCGAACATCGTGAGTGCAGAGCGCCCGGCCCGCCGGTGAATCGGGGTGCGGCGCACGTCGTTGTCGTCGAGGCGACGGACCCACGCCTCTAGGGCGTCCCGTCCCCGTACCCGAAGCGACGTGCCGGTGATGAGCCCAGGGCCCGGCCGTAACTGGCGGGCACGAGGCACGTCGAAGAACGTGAGGTCGGTGCCGGGGCTGCCCGTCTCGTCGCCGTAGAAGAGGTGATAGGAGGATAGATCGTCCTGATTGACCGTCTTCGTGACGAGGCGCAGGCCCAGCACCTGCGTGTAAAACCGGACGTTGGCCGCGGCCTGTCCCGTAATGGCCGAGACGTGGTGGATGCCAAGCAGTGCGTCGTCGTTCATGGAACGGGGGAGGAGAGATGAGGAGAATGTCTGGAGAGGAAACGCCAGACAGCATCCCCAGATCCGAACGACAAGCCCCCCTCCACAGAAGGAGATGACAGAGAACGACGGTGCAAAACAAAAAGCGCCCTCTCACAGGGAGAGAGCGCTAAGCTTTTCTTTCGTTCGCATCTACCAGTAATATAACAAAATCCCCCCTGGGGACCGATCAAACTTAGCGTAATAATATTGGAATGGAGACGACGCAAATTTCTCCATATCTGGACCCGCAGGGATTGGGAAAGGCCGAACGCAGCGGCCCTGCCCATTCCAACCGACGAATCACCCCGATCTTCAGTCCCGCAGTTCCGCTCCAGGTAGCGGCAACTTTCTCCGTTCGCAAATAGAAGAGCAATGCTGTTTGGGATTCGGCTTGATAATCTACTGCATCCAAGCCGCCAATCGCCCGGTCCGCCCCCGCCCCACGGATATTTGCCGTTAGTTGCCCGTCCCGCTATGTTCAGTCACTCAGGTACTCCCAAAACAATTCCTCACGGCTATGTCTGATCAATCGCCCCTGTCCGTCGGACAGGCGTTCGGCCGCTGGGTGCTCCATGTCGTTATTTTCCTGCTCGCGGGAGGCGCTGCCGCTGGGTTCTCGGCCCTGGCCTACGAGTCGATCGCCCAGGCTCAGAATCCCGTGGGACTGTACGGCGTTATCTTCGCGGCCGGGGGCTTCTTTGCGTACCGCCTCACCGAGCGCGTGCTCGACGCCGGGTAGGCGGTAGCTGCCGTCCTCCCCTCTGCCTGAACCGACACGGGTGAAAGACGCCAGGTCCGAAGTTCGGAGCCCGAGTGCGACTACGCCGCTGCTTTTTTCGTAGGAACGGGCCGTTTTCGCCCGAATCGGACGGTAAAGCAGGTCCCGACGCCGGGTTCGGTGTCAACCTCAATCTCTCCATCCATCCCCTCCACCAACCGCTTGGTGATGGCGAGGCCGAGACCACTGCCTTCGTCACGTCCATCTTCACCGGGGGCCTGCACGAAGGGCTCGAAGAGATTGGGGAGGAAATCGTCGCTGATTCCCTCTCCGGTGTCGTCTACCTCAAGCTCGACCCGCCCCTCCTCTGCCCGTAGACGAACCGCGACTTCCCCCCCCGCTGGCGTGTACTTGATGGCATTGCTCACAAGGTTGTCAAGGATCCGCCCCGTGGCCCCCGGATCGAGCCGCGCGGGTACCTCGTCCGGCGTCTCCATTCGCAGGGTGAGATCCTTGTCCTCGGCCCGCGGCTGAAGCAGCTCCACCGTTCGGCGCACCTCGGTCGCAAGGTCCAGCTTCTCCTGTTCAAACTCAACGCTCCCGACCTCCAGCTTCGACAACTGCAACACTGAATCAAGCACATCCTTGAGCCGAGTGCTGCTCTCCCGTATGAGGTGTGCGAAGCGAGCGTGGTTCCCCTCCACTTCTTCCTCAAGCACCTCCGAGAACCCAATCACACTGGTCAGTGGCGTTCGAATCTCGTGGCTCATGTTTGCCAGGAAGGCGCTCTTGAGCCGATTGGCTTGCTCGGCCTCTTCCCGCGCCTGTTCGGCTTCCTCCCGAGCGACCTCGGCTGCGTCCCGGGCGGCCATGAGTTCGTCCTCCCAGGCCTTCCGCTCCGAAATGTCGCGGGTCGTAACGACCAGCTGGCGGTCTCCATTCTCACCCTCCACCGTCTTCCCAACCGATTCCACCCATAAGTACCCGCGTTCCTTGGTTTGAATCCGAAACTCGAAGCGGGGCCGTCGGTCCTCCTGAATCGCATTCGTGACGATTCGCTTGCACTTCTCCCGATCGTCCGGATGGATGAACTCGAAGGCCCGTTCGCCCGTCAGCTCGTCGGGCCTGTGGCCTAGCAGTCTCTTCGCCGACGGAGACACGTATTTCAGTCGTGTGGTTTTATCCAGGTGAGCGACCACGTCGGTCACATTCTCGGCGAGCAGGCGGTACTGCGCTTCCTGACGACGGAGCTGCGCCTCGGCCTCCTGTCGGGCACTGATGTCCTGCCCGACCCCAATGAGGCGATACGTGCCTCCTAGATTTACGCGAATGCCCGTGAGAAGCAGCGGAACGGACGCCCCCTCCTCGGCCACGAACTCGGCCTTCACCGTGGCCTTTCCTCGCGTGAGCGCCCGGGTCACGGCGACGACCACATTCTCCCGATCATCGCCCTCGAAAAAGCGATAAAGCTGCTGCCCATAAAAGTCCTCCGCACCGTGCCCCGATAATTCGTCGAAGCGCGCGTTCCAGTATTGAATGCGCCCGCTCTGGTCGAGCACAAAGAACACGGCAGGAAGCAAATCCAGCGCCGCATTGGCAAGCGTAGGGGACAAAACGCCTTCGACCCGACGACGCGCCCACCAGGAGCTGACATCCACCGCAACGCCGACTAGCAAAACCGTCCCCACAATCCATCCAGACACCCCCAGCGGAATGGCCATAGCCAACAGCACAGCCACAATCGTCGTTCGAAGTCGCCGCACGCATTGGGCCGCGACCTCTGTCCAAGAAACGACGTGACCAGTCGTGGTAGATGGAAACATCATCGACGCGTTGCCGACAACGCGAAAGGCGACGGATAAAAGGAAGGCACGAACCGATTTGAGCCAAGCAGATTCAGCGCCCGGAGAGAGACAGATCCGGACGACGCGTCCACTCTCTGTTCCTCGCAAACGTAAGGCCTGTTTTCGACTCCCCTTGAGTCACTCAACGCCACGAATCGACGCTTGCCACAAGTCTATTTTCTCAAACCGCAAAAACGACGCCGAGCGCAACAAGCGACCCCCTTTTTTCACAATTTCACGGGGAAGGAGACCCTTTCCATACCTGCGGTGGCTGTGTAACAATCTCCGTCCTCGAGCAACAAATTCAGGAACGCTTACCACGCTCAGGTCCCGTACTCGCGATGGCTCGCTTTTGTCGTTTTGTCTCTGTTTCCGTACTTGTCATCCTGCTCGTCGGCGGCACCGCCCCGAGTATCGACCGCTCAACTCCTCGATCGCTGGAGCGTGACGGCTCTCCCGGACACGCCTCCGACACCCAGCGCACGTTGAGCGACGGTGCGCGCAGACGTGACACTCCCTCCCGAGCAGCCCCGTCTACTGATTCCACCGCTGTGGCGGTCGTCGAGCTCTTTACCTCCCAGGGATGCTCCAGCTGTCCCCCCGCCGATCGATTGCTGCGCTCCCTCGTGAAGTCGGCTCGCGCCGAGGACCGGCCTGTGTATGCCCTCTCCTTTCACGTCGATTACTGGAATCAGCTGGGCTGGGAAGACCCCTACAGCGATGCTGCTTACTCCCAGCGCCAGCGCCGATATTCCCAGGCCCTGAACGTGGATACCTACACGCCCCAGATCGTGGTAAATGGGGAGCGCGCGATGGTGGGCTCCCGCAAGGGACAGGTACGGAGTGCCATTGAATCGGCGCTGGCCGACCCGGCCCGTGTTGGTGTGGACTTGCACGTCGAGGGCGACGACGAACTGAGTGTCTCCCACCGGCTTACGGAGAATCCTCCCGAGAACGCCCGGCTCCGACTCGCGGTCGTCGAGCGCGACCTTTCAAAGGACGTGACGCGCGGCGAAAACGCCGGACGGACGCTCCAGCACGCCAACGTGGTCCGGAGCTTCGCCACCGTTCCGGCCCGTAGCGAGGGAACCACCCAGCTCTCTCTACCCGACGCCGTGGACCGCTCAGAGGCCTCTGTCATCGGATACGTCCAGGATTCGTCGTGGACCGTGCTCGGCGCTACGCGGGTCGACCTGAATGGAAAGGAGCCCTCCGCCGCCCGGTAGCGGACGTGCACAGCTTTGCCATACGTTGTCGATTGCGAAATGGGGACTGCGTCTTTCCTTGATGGAAACGGACCTCCGGCCCATCGGAGGACGAATCGAATGCCGCGCTTCATCTGGCGACGAGCCGAATACGAACCTGACCCAGCAGTTGTGCTCGCTCGCTAGTCTCAGCCTCCCGCGATCCCTGGCGTTCAATCTCTCTCAGCAGAGTCCAGGCTCCTTTCCTTCACTGGAACTGGAATTCCCCAAGAAGCTTGCCTGACCATTGGGGCACGTAGCAAACGCCCGCTCCAGTACGGGTGACCGTGTCCACCGCCAGGACGCACGGCCGCCGTCGGGACGGGCGTTCGCGACTACCGTTCAGACGTGCAGTCTATTCAGAAATGCAGGGGGGTGCTCCCCTCCGAAACGGCTGTCCTCCCCAAGGCAGGGCAGCCCCACTCAATCGATTTCCCGCCTACGCGTCGGCCGGCGCCTGCAGCTCCGCCCGGCCGAAGACCGACTCAACGGATTGTCGAAGAGAAGCCTTCACGTTTTCGATCGAGCTGCCGTGCGCCCGGTAGGTCAGTACGGCGGCCGAGGCAGGCAGCGTCCAGAAGAGCGCAACGAGGAGGAGAACAGTTGGCGTCGGGGTCATGGCAGCGGAAGGCGGTTTTGAGTAAGCGCGTTGAGATGAGTTCCTCGTTTCGATTGCACCCACAATAGGCAGCAAGTTCCATTCCGTCCCCCGGCGCGAGTCCGAAACGGCCCGCTCGGTGGACAAAATCGGGGCGACCCAAGCAGAGAGCTACACGAACCGTTTCATTTTTACACCCCGTAACTACCAACCAGGACTTTTCTACTGAGTCTTCCAGTTCCGACCCTCACGGAGTCGCCCTACGGTACATGGTCCATCCCGTCCGCCTACGGTCCCGACGAAACCCTACTGATCCTGCCATCAGCGGACCTGAACAGCTGATTTTTCAGATATCGTTGATTGCACAACGAGGGCTGCTTCTGTCTCCCCCTTCCAGAAACGAACTTCCGTCGCCTCGTAGGCCTCGTCAAGTGCCGTGTCTCATCTGTGGCGAGTCGAATGTGTACCCGTCAGAGTAATTGTGACGTGCACTAGTCCGGAAGCTCCCCGTACAGTACATTCCCAGGGGCGTCCGGGTCGTTGGACAGATAAAACTCCTTAACGGCCTCGACCAGGTCCTCCTGGGTCAAGGTGCCACTCCCGTCTCGGTCAAGCCGATGGAAGGCGGCGTCCCCCTCCTCAACGCCCCACGCCTCAAGCCAGTCGGTGTATTCTTTCTCCGTGATGGGACCGGTGTCAGTATTGATCGCCTTGAAGGTTCCCCTCGCGGCCTGCTCCAGGCTCTGGAGGGTCTCTTCTCTCTCTTCGCCCTCCTGGCTGACCCCAGCCTCGATGGATTCCCAATAGGTTTCCCACTCCTCTCGCGTGATGCGATCGTCGTCGTCGAAGTCGGCAATGGCACAGAGGTGCTCCCACCAGGTCATAACCCGGCTCTGGAGGGTAGAGAGAGCCTCTTCGTCGGTCACGCCTCGCGCTTCCGCCATGCGTTCGGCACGTAGTCTGAAGTCGTTGGCCTCAATGAAGCCGTTTTCGTCCTCGTCGATAAGATCGAAGTAGTAGGACGCTTTCTTGCGCTGCAGATCGCCAATCATAAGGAGGAAGAGTTGTCGTGGAAAAAAGAATAGCGGCAAGCGGATCCTCCCGCGCAGTCCTTGTGAGACGCATTCTCTTGGAGCTGCGTAGTGCGTAAAAAAGGATCCGTTGTAACCGTACACGACCGGTCCCAACGGGTTGCGTGTAATGGGCCGAAAAAGAACAGGCGGGCGAGAGCGTCGTTTTTCAGCGTGCACTTCTCGACGTCCCCTCTGCAATTGATTTGCGGTCGACTGCTTCCCCCCGTCCCATGCGAGCTGGCTCGTTTCGTCTCCATCTCCTGATCAGCCTGTTCCTGCTGGTCCCACTCGGCTTTGCAACCAAGTTCTACGCCGGCCCCGCGTCCGGCTGGGTGCAGGCCCACGCCGGCGGCGTGCTCTACGTCGTCTTCTGGACGATGGTCGTCCTGGGACTGCGGCCCGCCCTCTCGGCCTCAACTGCTGCCGGCGGGGTCTTCGTCGCGACCTGCCTGCTGGAAGGACTCCAGTGCTGGCATCCAGCGCCCCTGGAGGCGATTCGGAGCACCTTCATCGGCCACGCCGTGCTGGGCAGCACCTTCTCTTGGTGGGATTTTCCGCACTACGTCGCAGGGGCAATCGTGGGTGGCCTCACAGGCCACGCCCTCCGTCCATCAAGAAGAACCTCGTCGTCTGAGTCGTGACGGCGCGTGTGGAGCACGGGCTCAGCAGGCCGGAACCGAGCCCGTCGATTTGCTTTCTTTTCCTGCATCCCGTCCTCGTCGCCCAGCGACCCGACGGGCCGTCCATTCCTTTTCTGCACAATGTGACCGATTCCGATGAGCAACGCCCCCTCCCGGTCCCTTCAGCAACTGCGCGACGAGTGGCGCGACCGTCTGCGTGCGGCGTGTGACCGCGCCACTGAGCAGGTCGAGGACATGGGCATGGCCGACCTGCGGGCCCTCCGCACGACGATCGAGGAGGAGATGGAGATCCTGACCGACCGGCTGCCCGACCCGGGACCCGTTGAGACCCGGGGTCCGATGACGGCGGAGGAGCAGGCCCAGCATGTACAGGACGCCCTCCAGTACAACGCCCTTCAGGTGCGAAAGCAGGTGGTACAGCACGAACTGCGTTGCCGGGCCCTCGGGCCCACGGCGCTGGAGCGGGAGGCCGACGTGCCCCCCACGACCCGCCACTACGCCACCCTTGCGTGGGAGGTGATGGGTGAGTCCGAGGTCGAAACCACGGCCGAAGTGTACCGCGAGGTGGCCCGCCGGGCGGACGAGGACGTGCACCTTACCACCGTGGAACAGTGGCTCCGGGAGAAGAACCCCCACCACCCGGAGGAAACGGAGGGGCGCTGGTCGGAGCTGCGGCGGGCCGTGCTGCTGGCATCAGCCTGAGCGCAGCGCCCATTCTGGTGTTCGGAGCTACAGCCCCTGCTTCGGCTTCTCCAGCACGAAGAGGCCCTCGTCAATGCTCGAGACCACGACGATGCCGCTCTCGAAGTAGGGGTAGTTGCTCCACGAGCCCGCAAAGCCCGGACTGTCGGGGCCGCGCGGCTTCGTGTCGAAGTGGGCCTGCTCCGTAGGCGCCGTAGGGTCGCTCAGGTCGAGAATCCGGAGCCCGGCCTTGTAATTCGACTCGTACAGCCACCCGTCCTCGACGTACAGGTTGTGGTCGGACGCCGGCTGATCGAGGATGATCTCGTTCACCAGCCTTGGATCGTCGAGGTCCTCCAGGTCCCACACCAGGGTGCGGGTGCCCTCCACCTTCCTCTGAATTTCGTCCAGTTCGTCGTTCTGGTAGAAGTAGCGCTGATTCTTCCCAAACCAGCCCTGGTGGACGTACGCGTGATCCGGGTACGAGCCTGTTGCGATCCGGTCGGTGCTGTCCTTGTCCGTCACGTCGGCGATGCTGAGGGCCGTCTCGTTGGACGCGACGCAGATCTCTCGACCTTTGTAGTCGGCATCGGGGCCCTGGTAGACGACGCACTGCAGGTCGTGGGTGGACCCGGAGCCCGACCGACCGGTGGACGGGTCCGTAAAGCAGCCCTCGAAGGTGGGATTGAGCGGGTCCTGGACGTTGACCATGTGGAGCCCGCCGCCACAGGTCTTGCCCCCACCACTGCTGCCCACCAGGTAGGCGTAGCCGGTCTGGTCGTTGATGAAGACGTTGTGGACACTGTTCACGCGGTCGTAGTGGGCGTCGGCGTCGAAGGTCGCTGGACGCTCATCGGCCTCCACGTCGCGGAGTCGCGTGAGGTCGAACACCTGCATTCCGTGATTGCCCGCGTTGTCCGCCACCGCAAACGCGTGGTTGTCATACACCTTGACGTCCCCCCAGGTGTTGACGCGGGCCGCCTCGGTCTGTGGCAACTCCCCGACGTAGACCGGCGCGGTCGGGTCGCTCACGTCGACGAATGCGATTCCGTCGGACCGGCCGACCACGGCGTACTCGGTCCCCGACTTCGGATCGGTCCACCCCCAGATGTCCGTGACGTGTACGCCCCGGGTCCCGCCAATCGATTGGACGGGGAGGAAGGCCTTCAAGTCTACCTGCTTGCAGGAGAAGGCGTCCACTTGCCCATCTGCACAGCTTCGCTTCTCCCCCGTCAGTGCACTGAAGACCGCTCCCTGCGTCGGGGCAATCGGGGTGGAGGACGTCCAGTCGCTATCGGCAGGGGAATAGAGGGCCATCGTGCCGGCCCCGTAGTCGTCCCCCGGCAGTCCCGCGGCCACGACATTTTCGTTCGCCGCCAGCGTGGCCCCGAGGCCGTCTCCAGCCTCCGTCCCCGGATGGGCGATGCGCGTCGTGCTGCCCCAGGATTCTTTGTTGCGCTCGACGCGGTAAAGCGCACCGCCCTCATTATTGGGCACTCGTCCCCACGGCCAGTCCTTCTCCGCGCGGTTCTGATAGATGAAGACCATCCGGACGGGGCCGGGCGCACCGACCCACAGGTCCGAGCCGTCGTGGGCGAGGGCGCTGCCAAAAAATCGGCGGTTGCCGGGCGTGTCGGGGCGGAGCCGATCGGCCTGCGTCCACGCCGTGTCGGCACTGCTGTAGGTGTAGGCCCGTACAGTCCCGGTGGCGTCACGGGCCCGAGGAGCGCCCACAAGCAGCTGGTCCTCCGCCCATTCCAGCGTGGCCCCAAACTGGGCGTCCGGGCCGAGGTCTGCTGCCGTCAGCATCTGGGCCTCCGTCCAGCCGTTCGGGCCTTGCCGGAAGGCCACGACCGCCCCCCCGTTCTGACCAGGTGCCCCCACAAGCAGGTGCTCCGCCGACGCGGCCAGGGTCTGTCCAAACTCGGCGCTCGACCGGGTCTCCTTGCTCCGGAGGACCTGTTCCTCCCGCCACGCTCCGTCGTCGGTTCGGTGAAAGAGGTGTACGGCTCCACCCGACGTCTCTCCGTCGCGTTCGCTCACCGTGACCTCGGTGCCCACGAAGAGGCGATCGCCGACGTGGGCAAGGCTAGTGCCAAAGCCGTCCGTACTGTCGGCCGGCGCGAGGCGGGCGGCCTGCCGCCACCCATCGGCCGTGGCGTGGAAGACGTAGACGGAGTTGGCTGAGGGGGCGCCAACGACGAGGGTGTCGCCGGTGGTGGCAAGGGCGGCGCCAAATCCGTCCCCGACGCGTCCATCGCTGGCTTCTAGAACGGTCTGCTCCTGCCAGGCTCCCGCCTCGTCTTGCCCGTAGACGTAGACGCGCCCCGGCGTGTTGACATCGCGAGGGGCCCCAACGAATACATGATCTGCGCCCGCCGCCATGGTCCGCCCGAAGCTGACTTGATCACCAGCGATATCCTGGGCGTAGATGGACCCGCTTCCCAGCGTGAGGCAGAAGGCGAGGGCGAGGAGGAGAACACGGTACATGGAAGGCGGTGGGCAGATCAGCGGAACGAATCGATGAGCCCGATCAGAGATTCTGGGCTTTGGCCCGACCCCGAGCGGGTATTGGCAGGCTATTCAACGCAGAGCGGAAATGCCAACATCGGATCTGCTTGCTGCTTCTGCAAGGACAGTGCAATCATCCATTCCCCGAGCTAATTTTGAATCGAGGCTCCTGCATTCACCTTTGTGTTCAGTTTGCAGGGTGACTCCGCACAGCCGGACCCGTCCGGCAGCGGGGATAGACCGCACCTGTCCGATCATCCTGCACACTGGGTCCCGGTGCCCCAGGCAGTCGGGCACGTTAAGCAGTGGGGATCGACCAGAAGAAAGGAAACAGGACGGAGCTGTTGCGTCTGTGCCCCACCCATAAACACGCAAACCCCTGCTGAGCAGGGACCTACAGAGAGATAGAGTGGGCGGTGCTGGATTTGAACCAGCGACCCCCTGCTTGTAAGGCAGGTGCTCTAAACCGCTGAGCTAACCGCCCAAATCGGGTTGAGCGTTGAGGGTTGAGGGGGGAGGTAGAAAACGCTCAACCCGCAACGCTCAACGAAGACGAGGTGGAGCGGGAGACGGGGTTCGAACCCGCGACCTTCAGCATGGGAAGCTGATGCTCTGCCAACTGAGCTACTCCCGCTTTTCGCAATGCACATTGCTCTATGCAAGACGCATCCGCCGGTTCCGGACCCGCTCCCGGCACGAGCCCGCGGAGAAATGAAGGCGGTTGCGCTGCGCCTCTCGGTCGCCGTTGTCCCGTGGAGGGTCGGCAACGGAACGAAGGCGACCCCGCGTTTTGGAGAGCGCCGGACCGGACGGCCGCGTCTTGACATTGTCTTTGTCCGAAGGCAAAACATCGGCGGCATACCGTCGTTGTATTCCTTTCCACGAGGACTTTTGCACCCAACCCCACGACGATTGCCATGCCGAAGCGCACCTACCAGCCCAGCGACAAGAAGCGCAAGAAGAAGCACGGCTTTCTGGAGCGCATGAAGACGAAGGAGGGCCAGGAGATCATCAAGCGGCGCCGCAAGAAGGGGCGCGAAAAGCTCTCCGTAAGCGACGAGGACTCCGGCAAACCCGTGTAACGACCGGATCCCGTGTCTTCCCGTCCCGACCAGGAGCGTCCGGACCGGCGGTACACCTTCCCGACGTCCCACCGTCTCAAGCGGCGGCGGCTTATCCGCTCGCTGTTTGATCGGGAGCGGGACGACGTGGATACAGTGGCTGTCGGCTGCGTCCGGCTCCTTTTTCGCATCATTGATCGCGAGGAGACCGGACACGACGTGCCCATCCAGGTCGGATTTGCGCCGGGCCGCCGCGTCGACAGCGGCGTCGAGCGGAATCGTGTCCGGCGCCTGTTGCGAGAGGTCTACCGGGTGCATCAGCATACCCTGGTAGACCTTTTCCTACGTGAGCCCCACACGCTCATCGTCATGATCCTCTTTCGGGGCGATCCCGCACAGGCCGACGACTGTATTGAGCACGATCTGCCTCTCGCCATGAGGCAGGCAGCGAATCGTTTTTCGTCTGCCTAACCCGTGAGCGTCCTGGCGCTAGCCGCATGAGAATCGAATCTCCTTCCGATCCCCACATCTTTTTGAAATGGGAAGGGGCACGTTGGGAGGGGTCGCGCGTACCTTCCGGTTGAGCCCGTTTCTACGTGAGCTGCCTCGATCGTCCGGTCGGGGGAGGCTTGTAGCGGGCGCTCGTCCGCCTTCACCAATCCAATTGCCCCCGTGGCTTCTCCGCTTCGCAACCAGCCCGAGCCCGAAGACCAGCGCAACGTCATCATCGCGACCATCCTGGTGGCGGTGATCATGTTCGCCTGGATGTTCTGGTTCAGCCCCCCTCCTCAGGAGCAACAGTCCCAACAGGCGTCGGGCCCGGCTGACACGACGCAGCAGACCGAGCAGTCGATCTCGGCCGACACGGCCACAGCCCAAGCGGACACTCAGTCCGCCGACGCCTCGGCGGGGGACGAGTCGGCCACCGCTGAAACGGAGCCGCCCGCCCGCGACCGCCGGGCCCAGGCCGACGCTCCCGCTGCGGATTCCATCACGGCCGCCGCGCTGGACGGAAACGAGCGCCGAATCGTCGTTGAGTCGGACCTCTACACGGCGGTGCTCTCTACGAAGGGCGGCACCGTTAAGCGCTTCACGCTTGAGGAGTACCTGCAGTTCAACCAGGAGGACCCTGTCCAGATCGTGGACACAACGGCGGGGGGCACTCTGTCGCTCTCGTTCCGCACCCCCACCGGCAAGAAGGTCGACACCCGGGCGCTCTACTTTAACGCGAACACCGAGGCCGACACCGTTCGCGTTACGGACGAGCCCGTTACCCTCACTTTTGAGGCCCAGTTAGGGAAGGGGGCACTCCGCCAGTCCTACACCTTCCACCCGGACGACTACGACCTTGGGCTCGACATCGAGCAGGTCAAGCCCCGTAGCTTTTCGACGGCCGAGGGGTACGAACTCACCTGGCACGGCGGCATGCCGTACTCGGAGGGCGGGCAGGAGGATGAGTTGCGATATACGGGGTTGTACGCCCGGAATGGAGGGGAAATTCAGAGCGTCACGCTGTCAAGTAACGAACACCAAGAGAAACGGGTAAGTGGGGAGATCTCATGGCTTTCTGTGAAAAACAAATACTTCACCGCCGCCTTGATGCCGGACGAGCCGGCGACAGCGTCGGGGGCCGTCCTCGTTGGAGACAAGGAGGGACGAGCCACCAGTGAGGCAGCCTTCAAGAACCTCACGGGCCGCATCCAAATGCCGCTGCCCCGCACGGAGTCGCACGTCGACGAATTCCACCTCTATGCTGGCCCGATCGACTACTACAGCCTGGCCGAGTACGAGCGCGACCTGTACGGGATGGTCGACTACGGCTGGGACTGGTTCGAGTGGATGACCAAACCGCTCGCGAAGTGGATTTACATTCCGATGCTCACGTACCTTGGCGGGGGCCTGCCCGAGGCGACCATCTCATCCTGGGGACTACCGGGCTGGCTTGCCACTGGACTCCCCTATGGGATCGTCGTCATTCTGATGGCCGTCCTCATCAAGACGGTGGTCTACCCGCTCACGAAGTCCTCCTACC